>DKJY01000190.1 GCA_002454955.1 Bacteroidales bacterium UBA6680 | reverse complement strand
CATGCTTCGTTTCATATGTCTAAATTTGTTTTTTAAAGGTCATATGGAACTCGCATAATAATTATCCTCGATGTGTATGAAAAATCTTTCTCATGCTAGTTTATGGTCTATGTAATGATTACTGATTTTTTAATTATTCCCTATAAAGATATAATATCAGATTTATATTCCTAAGGTATATATCACCTGATGAATTGACGACATAGTTGGTAACTATAAAGATTATATATGAATAGAACGTTTAAAACAAAAAATACCCCATCTGCTCATCAGATGGGGTAGGTGATCTAACTATACTTAAATAAACACTGTCGTTATATACAAATACAGACCCACAACGTATATTTGTAATAACTACAACCTATTTCAGAACTTTTATGATACAAATATATAGCAACGAATCTACTCAGGCAACAATTCAAATCTCTATGTTTCAATGAGTTTATAAACGGTATGATATTTTAAGTAAGCGGTATTACATATATGCACGAATAGATGCATATAAATTTAATTAATATATCATTCGCGGATTGTACATTCTGTTATACAGCGAAATAGGTGGTAATTTAATATCAGATAATTTTTCCGATATAGATAACACAACAGAATCTATACATTTATATATCAGAATGACTACATAATATTTGAAAAAATAGGTATAATTAACTATATTACAACAACTATGGTTAGTTTACAATAAAACAGTACCTATTATGGTAATAAAAAAGTGTAAAAGTTGTATTCTACCCGAGAACTATGCAAGTATTAAGATAAACAGTAGTGGTATTTGCAATTTTTGTGAATCACATAAACCAATAAAATATCTTAGTGATACAAAATTAAAGGATCGCATTCTTAATTATCGTAAGTACGACCGACGACTCAGCAATTATGATTGTATTATAGGCCTTAGTGGTGGCAGAGATAGCACATATCTGTTATGGTATTTTGTAACAGTATTAAATCTCAATCCTCTTGCTGTATTTATAAATTCCGGATTAATACCTGAACAGACAATAGGGAACATTACAAAAACCGTATCTAAACTAAATATCGATTTAGTTACGCTTAACCATAATTATCTTAAGAAATCATTTAGGTATCATATGAATGCCTGGTTAAAACGACCAGTGCCTGAAACATTAATTACACTCTGCGTTGGGTGCAGGCTTGGTATGAAAAAACTTATGTTTAATGAGGCGGTTAAACAATCGATACCTGTAATTATTACAGGAGGAACACCTTTTGAGGGTAAACACTACAAAACAAATATCCTTAAAAAAACAGATGGTGGTATTAAGTCACTTATTAGCGGATATCTAAAACAAGTTATTCTTAATCCGAGCATTATATCTAATATGTATTGTCTTAAGACACAAATTAACGAGTTTTACTACACTTATTTTGGTATTAAACAGAAATTGAGATCTAAAAATATTCTACATTTTTCGCCTTACTATCGGTATATTAGATGGAATGAAAAACATATTGAATCTGTACTTGTTGATGAGTTAGATTGGAAAAAACATCCGAAATCAGATTCATACTACAGAGGCGATTGCGAGGTTGGTTTAATAAGACAGCACCTGTATTACAAGACTCTTGGTTATAATGATAAAGATGATCATTTAAGTTGTTTGATACGTGATAAACAAATTAGCAGAAAAAGTGCCTTAAGAAGAGTTGAACAGGAGAGAATTATTCCGGAAAATCATCTTACAACTATTCTGTCTGAAATGGGTATTGAGTACTCAAAGGTAAAAGATAAGATTGATACATAATATACAACGAGGAAGGGTTATCCCGACAATTCCCTCCCTCATAACACATCTCAAACTCTACTAATAAAAGATCTATTATTTAACTACGTTCCATCTACTATCCAGTTTCTTTAACTCCTGAATTAACCCTTTACGGTGTGCTGCTCCATACAACACTATTATCTTTTTATATTCAGAACTGTTTATTGCCTTGGCCAGATAGTTATTACGATAATGTAATATTACCTGCTCTGTTTTCTTTGTTGGTAATATAGTGGCTATTGGCTCTCCTATTGGAGTATTAATATCTGTCGCGTCAAGTTCAATAACTCCGTACAGCTCTTCATACTTATTAATAAGTTGCTCTGGAGTAATATCTGCTCTAAAATCTTTAGAGTTTATCAGATTAAGGAACATGTCGTTTTTTTGTACTACATATCCTTTATCGATAAGAGGTTTTGCAACCTTACCGTATCCTTCTTCTGAAGGTAAAAAGCCCGCCATTTTTCGCGATTTAAGAGCCAACTCTCCCTCTACCTTTGTATAATCGATATATTCATAAAACAGTACGTAATCATCTTTTTTAGCTCTCAATACCTCTTTTCTTACATTATTATAAAAAGTGTTATTGCTAATATGTACCATATCAATATATTCCACTATTTTATCACCATTACTAATCACCGTTTTCACTACTTCAGTATCGTCTATCATAGACATAAAACTGCTTCCGCTACATGCCGAAACAACAAAAACAAACGAACATATTACCCATCTTACACTAAAAAACTTCCTCATAAATCTTATTTATTAAATATCCTTTAAATACCTATTCGCGAAACTGTGGTTTCTTTCTGAATACCATATTAATCCTAAATGTTCCTTCGCCACCGTCAACAATATTTAGTACTTCGCCTACGTCATCATCGTCTTTTGCAGGAACAATCTGATCTGCATTATATGCATTCACATATTCATACCCAAGTTGAGACATTGCATTAAGTAAATCTGTCTGATTTCTTACACGAAGCTTATCTCTATCCTGTAATAACTCCTCTAATGTTTGTAGCTGCTCTTTATAAATAGATTTCTTATAGTCTATAATTATACCTATTCCACCAAGAAGTTTTGTGTTTTGCGATGTAATAATAACATATTCCGGCAACTCCTCTACCTTAACCGAAGATGATTTTATTACTTCAAGACTTTGTGAATACCCATTAACTGCAAACGGAAATATCAGCAGTAGGATCACAGATGTTTTTAGAATTGTTTGTTTAATCATACCTATACACTTTTACAATTTAGATGACTGCAAATAAAGTGTATAACATTGTGAATTAATAATTGATATAGTTCAGTATACTGCATTCTGAACTAATTTAAACTATCTGTTCATCTTTTTATACTGTATTGGGGTTAGTCCTGTACTCTTCTTAAACTGGGTATAAAAACTTGCCTTTGAGTTAAATCCTGACTCCATTCCTATTCCAATAACCGATAGGTTATCATATTGCGGATCTGACAAAAGTCTTTTTGCCTCACCAATTCTAAATTCGTTTATAAACTGATTAAAATTGGTTTTATTACACTGGTTAATTGCCTCTGAAACCTTACG
>DKJY01000101.1 GCA_002454955.1 Bacteroidales bacterium UBA6680 | reverse complement strand
TTGAATCAGCTACAAAAGAGCTTAAACTTACCTCGCCAAAAGGAGGAGAGAAGATTAATAAAGGCAGCACATTCACGATAACATGGACCTCGGCAAATATTACCGGAAACATAAAGATAGAGCTGCTAAAAGACTCCGGAACTCCTCAGTTAATAGCAGATAATATAGATGTAACAACAGGATCATATGAGTGGAATGTAAAAGCCGATGCTGGCGACAATTACTCAATAAGAATAACATCTGCAACAGACAATAACTTTACCGATAAGAGTACAGCAACATTCTCAATAGTTACTGTTTCTGGTATAGATGCTTATAGTAAGAATATTCTAAGAGTATACCCACAACCAACTGATTCATATGTTACACTTGAGCTTCCTGTCACAGACGAGTGTATAGTTAGTCTGTATAATTCAACCGGACTATTGATAAATCATCAGAATGTAACATCATCAGTATTCACTATAGATATGTCTGCATATAAAAGCGGGATATACTTTGTAAAGGTTAAAACAAATACTAAGATCTACTCGGGTAAAATAATTAGGAGATAATAAACACATTTCTATAGGGATAATTGTGGTGATTAATCCTGTATCTATTTGTTGAGATTTATATCTCATTTTATGAGGCTGTCCGGTTAGGGCAGCCTCTTTATATACCAGAACGAAACTAATTTCTCACTGTTCGCTTACCACTTTTCACTTACTATAACCCTATCTCATTTCCGTTTACAAAATAGGAGCTACCATTCATTTGCTGAGAGCCACCATTCATTCAATTGCAAAAAATAGAGTGACAATAATCTATAATATTGCTGAAATTATTAAAGACACCAACAGATTAATAGCTCTCTTCTACTAAATCCAACAAAGACTATCAATAAATATCAGGAGTGCTATAACCTATTATAAAAATAAATTTATAAAGAATGAGAAAGATTTACACTATTGCAATACTGCTATTAGGTAGTATTGGCGTTTTTGCACAGGATGAGATTATAAACATTCCTGATGCAAAGTTTAAAGAGGCGTTATTAAACCATGATCCGGTTATTGATACCAATGGCGATAATGAGATACAGAAAAGTGAAGCAGAGGCATTTACTGGAAAATTAAATTTAAAAGACAAAAAGATTCCGAACCTAAATGGAGTTGAGTACTTTGTGAATATGACCGAGCTATATGCATACGGAAACGATTTTGACAATATCGATGTATCAAAAAATATAGCTTTAACGCATTTAACAATTGGTGGGTTTGATTGTGATGTAAAAGTGCTAGATGTGTCAAAAAACATTGCTTTAACACATTTAGACTGTTCATTTACAGAGCTGACCCATATTGATGTATCAAAAAATATTGCCTTAACGCATTTAACAATATGGAGCAATGATCTGGAAACTATTGATGTGTCAAAAAATACAGAGTTGATAGAGCTAAAAGTATATCAGAACCATCTTACAGAATTAGATCTGTCAAAAAATACAAAACTGGAAATATTACAGTGTTCAAGCAATGAACTAAAGAAATTAGATCTTTCTGAAAATATAAAACTGGATGATCTATCTTGTTATCAGAATAATCTAAATGATCTTAAGATTGCAGAGAGTTGTAGGTTTAAAAGCGTTTATTGCCAAGGAAACTCGCTAACCTTTAGTGATCTGGCGCAGTTTAAGTTTAAATCGCCTTATAAATTTTATTACGACAGGCAGAGTAAGATATTTGCTCCAAGAGTTGAGTCTGAAGCTTTTAAGGTTGATTACTCTTCTGAGGCAATTACCGGAACTAAATTTATCTGGTATAATATTATTGGTGAAGTAATAGATGATGAATCTTGTATTGAGCCGATAGATGGAGAACCGGGTAAATTTAATATAAATAAGCCGGGAGCATATTATTGCGAACTAAAAAATTCCAGATTCTACAAATTAACACTTCTTGCACATACAATTGCTTATGATAACACAACAAGCTCTGAGGTAGTAAATATTCCTGACGAAAACTTTAAACTATGTCTGCTCACTAATAAGGATATTAACTTAAACGGAGATGCGCAGATACAGAATGATGAGGCTACTAATTTTACAGGTGAAATTAATGCTAAACAGAAGGAGATAACAGACCTTACAGGAATAGAAGCCTTTGTAAATATTACTAAATTAGACTGTTCTGGTAATTACAAACTAAAAGGACTTGATGTATCTAATAATACGTTATTAACAGAGTTAAACTGTTCCGGCGATTTTGATGAACTTGATGTCACAGGTAATATTTTATTAACAGAATTAAACTGCTCTGGTTGTAATTTAAAGGAGCTTGATATCTCTAAAAATACTCAACTGACAAAACTAAACTGTTCTGGAAATGAGTTAACTAGACTTGATGTTTCTAAAAACACAGCATTAGTAGAGCTGTTATGTAATAGCAATGATTTAGAAGAGTTAAACATAGAGAATTGTGAATCATTGGTTAGTGTACAGTGTGAATATAATACTGTTCTGAAGAAAATTAGAATAACTAATTTACCCAAATTAGAGATAATGAAATGTAAAAGAAATGCACTTCTGTTCTCTGAGATGTGGAGTATTAAATCAAAGATTCCTTCTGGTTGCGATACTGATTTTAGTGAACAGAGTTTTAAGATAAATTCAACGGGCGCTGCTGTTAAAGGTATTGTTGTTGATCTGAACTCTGAGAAAAGCGTAAATGGTAAACCTGTTGAGTTTGAATGGAAACATAACTTTAGTGTTACAACTAATCCTAGTTCTGTTGAGCAATTTGATGGATATAAGTTCAGACTTAATTCTACTGGATATTATAACCTTAAGATGACCCACGAAGATTTTGGTGAAATTACTGTTAAAGCACATGGTTCTCTATATGGTTATAACCAAACATTAACCTTTAATGAAATTCCTGAGGCCAAAGTAAATGATAAAATTACTCTTAATGCATCATCATCATCAGGACAAGAGGTTACCTATTGGATTGTTTCTGGCAAAGCAGAATTAGATGATAATATACTTACGCCATTGACTGAAGGTACCCTAAAGATTAAAGCATCTGCAAAAACCGGAGGTTTTTCTTATTTACCTGTACATAAGGAGATAAGCATAACTGTTACTAAACGTGATCAGACGGTTACATTTAATCCTCCTACAACAGCAAAAATAAACGATAAAATTACCCTTAATGCAACAGCATCAACAGGAATGGATATTACATATGAGATCGTATCTGGTGATGCTACACTTGATGGTAATATACTTACAGCAACAACTGAAGGTGAATTGGTTGTAAAAGCGGTTCAGGCAGGTAATGCAGAGTATCAAAAAGTAGAGAAAGAGGTAACAATTCAGGTTACTAAACGTGATCAGACTATAACCTTTGATATTCAAAAAACAGTTTTTGTAAACGATAAAATCACGCTTAATGCAACAGCATCAACAGGAATGGATATTACATATGAGATTGTATCTGGTGATGCTACACTTGATGGTAATATACTTACAGCAACAACAGAAGGAGCATTAGCGGTAAAAGCCGTTCAGGCAGGTAATGCAGAGTATCAAAAAGTAGAGAAAGAGGTAACAATTCAGGTTACTAAACGTGATCAGACTATAACATTTGATATCCAAAAAACAGTTTTTGTAAACGATAAAATCACGCTTAATACAACCGCATCAACAGGTTTAGATGTAACATATGAGATTGTTTCAGGCAAAGCTACACTTGATGGTAATGTACTTACAGCAACAACAGAAGGAGCATTAGTGGTAAAAGCCGTTCAGGCAGGTAATGCCGAGTATGCAAAGGCAGAAAAAGAGGTGACAATTCAGGTAAGCAAGCGCAATCAGACTATCACTTTTACTGTAGAAGGTACAGTAAAGGTAAACGATAAAATCACACTTGAGGCAACTGCATCAACCGGACTGGACATAACGTATGAGATTGTATCAGGCGAGGCAACACTTAATGGTAATATAGTAACCTTTACCAAAGCAGGTGTTGTAGAGATAAAAGCAACACAGGCTGGTAATGGTGAATATAAATTGGTAGAGAAGACTGTTTCGGTAACTGTAACTAAGAGCACAGCAATAGATATGTTGCAAACAATAGGAGCAAAGATATACCCTAACCCTGTTACCGATATACTTAACATAGAGCTGCCAACAACAGAAAACTACACAGTATCTATCTATAACTCAATAGGAGATGTAGTAACACAAACAGCAACAACATCATCAGTATTCACTATAGATATGTCTGCATATAAAAGCGGGATAT
>DKJY01000171.1 GCA_002454955.1 Bacteroidales bacterium UBA6680 | reverse complement strand
CATTTCCGTTGACAGAACAGGAAAGAAGCTACCCAAAAATCAGGTAGCTTCAAAAATTATTTATAAACCCTAAAGTTCTTCTGCTTGAATAATTTCACCACTGTTATTGACAGCAAATGCAACAATATGAATATTATTCACATTCCAATCTGATTTTACATCAACTTTAAATGCTTTCTGTTTTAACGTACCTTTTGCTATAGTTTCGTTATCCCAAAAAGTAGTGCCTTCATATTCTGTAACACCTTTTCTAAGTACATGATTATGCTCATAATCAGATATCGTTGCGCTTCCATCTTTCTGAGGTGCAATTATTTTGCTTTCTGTGATATATATACCAATCTTTACATTTTTATCTCCATCTGTAAGTGACTCTGCCTGAACATATATAGTAATTTCATCATCTTTTACTACTTTATGTATCTGTAAGTCAACCTCCTGTGCTTGATTCAATCCATTAGTAACGGCAGCAGCCCATTCATCTCTCGATTTAACACCCCCATTTCTATTAACCACTCCTGAAGGTACAGACGGAGTACCAAATTTTGCATATAGTTTCTCTCCTACTTCTGTAGTAAAATCAGTAGTAAAAACCGATGATTGTGTTCCGGCAAAGAAACCTGCATGAACAGCAACAGCAACAACCTTATGATTATTAGCAGCCATTATACTCTTAACCTCAGCATGTCCCATAGGACAATTAACACATCTATGTCCGGTAAACTCCTCTATTAGTACACGCTTCACATAATTAGCCCGCTTAGGAAAGTCATACGTATCAGATATCTCCGAACTCTTTTTAATGTATGGACCTTCAACCTTATCACATGCTGATAACAATAGCAAGGCAATTAGTATTATTGGTAATATGTAATTTCTCATCTGTTAAAATTTTCTTTTCATTTGTCAGATGTAACTCGCATTTATAATCATACTCATACGATGAGTAATAATTATCATGCTTAGTTTCATTTGTCTATAATTTATTTTACCAGCCAACTACATCTCTAAATCAGATTTAATCAGCTATATAATCTAACTTTCACATTAAAATGTTGTAGATATTGACACAACAAAACCTGTAGATGATGGTTCATAAACACATATCCCATTAGCACAGTTGTATCCATCTTTCTTACGACCGTATCCTAGCTGAATTCTGTTTGCGCCTTTTACATATGCCATTGATACAAATGGATAGTGGTTCTTAGTAGTACCATAATTATACAAATCCTGAATTGTAACAAATAATTTTCTGTTTATATTCATCTCCAAAAGTCCCATAACCCAATCCTTTTTATCTTGATTGGTCATCAGTTCCTGAATTTCAAAACGAGTAATAAATTTTCGACTCCATTTATATGTTACATCAGCAACAAGAATATTTGTATATACCATACCATTTTTTGTATGGTTCTCATCGTCAAATGCCTTATCAACCTCTCCATCAAGAACACCTTTGCGTATTAAAGCATAATTAAAGCTTTGATTAAGATACTGCAACTGAAATTTGAATTTACGACTAATCTTCTTCTCTATCTGAAGATTAAGCTCCTGATAAAACAACTGATCACCTATAGAAAAAAGATCTGAGCTATATCCATCAGTACCTGCCCAACTAGAAAGATCAGACTCTTTATCTGCACCAACAACATACTGCTTATCTATATTATGTATTCGTGAATAGTATAGAGACAACATTGTTCCGTACTTTCCTCCTAACAGACTCTTCTTTGGTAACCGATAACTCAACTCACCTTTAAATGCAAACTCTCCATTTGGTTGTGACGAATATGGATACATTGCAGCCAATGAGTAGGTATGTGTTCTACTCATTGCAGGAATAAAGTTAACCATAACCTCGTTCAACGATGCTGTACGCTCCGATCTTGTACTCATATTATCAACACGTTGCACACCAAAAAGAGCACCAAATCCTTTTGTTGAATATGTTAAGTTAGAACTGTATGCTCTTCCTTTCTTATATATCCAATTATTATCAGATGATGGGTCGTTAATCTTTTCAGCATACTCTCCGTAAAGATTAAACTTACCTGTATTTATATTTATACGTCCTGCATAACTACCTACATTTGCCGGAAGATTATACTTCTCATGTTCATTATCCTCATATTTGCTAACAAAAGAACCACCAAGAGTAATCTGAATGGGCATATCTAACTCTAATGCATCAGCAACCGATATCTCTCCATCAAAACCTCTAACTATACCTTTACCATTCTCAAAATACTTTCTTTGATAACCAGTCAGTCCTTTAAAAACAATTCCTTTAGCAGGCTTTAATACCACTCTGAATCCGTCCAGAGCATTATCTAATCCAAGTGTTTTCTCCTCATATGAACGTAATATAAGACCACTACCAAATTGCTCGTAGAAACTACCTGCTGTAATATCAATTAAACCAGAATTATAACGAATAAACCTATATCTCATATCAATACCATCATTTTTACGTCCTGGATTGTTAAATCCAAGCTTTGTATTCAGGTATCCCTCTATACGTAAACCAGCAGAAAATTTACCCCAATTATAGTTTACATTTCCATATGAATTCATAAGGTACTTTTCTAAAGGTGCATCAGCACCAATGGTATTATCCTTCTGATATATTTGACCATCTAACTGAAAGTTACCAGTTATTGTACCATACTTATCTGCCTGTGCAAATATATTTCCTAATAAGAAAACTATAAATGCAACAAACAACAATCCTCTCCTCATAAATTTAATTTAAAAGTGTTGGTTAAACAGTTTTTAGAATTACTTTTTAACTAGCTTTTTAAGAACTTCATACAGCTCCTCTTCATCACCATCTGCATATGAAGTATGTTGCCATACAATTTTCCCGTTACCATCAAGAACAAATGTGTGAGGTACATTTACAACATTCATTGCTCTTTTAAAATCGCCATTAGGATCAAGTAAAACAGTAAAATCCCATCCTCTGGAATTTACAAATGGTGCTACCCTCGATGAGCTACGTGCATTATCAACAGAAATTGCATATAATTTTACTCCGGTATCTTCCTGCATATCTTCATAAATTTCAGAAATTGCCGTAAGTTCTTTTACACATGGCTTACACCATGTTGCCCAAAAGCTAATTATTATAGGTTTTCCGTCATTCTTAATCTCTTTTGTGTTAAAAATCTTTCCTTTTAATGTCTTAATATCTACTGATGTAGTAGATTGCGAAAAAATACTATTTACTGATATAAAAAACAGAGCAGCAAATACAAACAGGTGCCTTTTCATAAGTATAATATTTAATAATAAAACTAAATGCATAATAAATAACCTGTAACAATATCAGTACACGTATAGTATGAATGAATTAACAGGTTTTAAACTAATTAATCACTATCTCAGATAACCTATAAATTATCTAAGTAGTGAACAAAATGTAAATTTAATAAAAGGTTCTGTATTCTGTTATTATTAAAGAATCAGATTCAGAAAATTCTGAATCTGATTCAATATAATCTAGATTACTCCTTTATTATCTTTCCTGTATAATATTGCTCTCCCAATACAATTCTGTATGTATACATACCTGAAGGAAGATCAGAACAATCAATAGTGTTAGTAACAAATCCACTACGTGAATTTACCTTAACAATCTTAACCAGCTTACCATAAAGGTTATAAATATTGATAACCGGATTAGCATTTAATGTATTATCAATGTTAAAGTTTACATTAACAACATCTTTTGCCGGATTAGGATATTGCTCTAAACCAATCTTATCTGCACTTACAATATTACTTGTACCTTTTTGAGTTACCGCAAAGTGTACCTCAAATTCAATCATATCAGAAGCATTTGCAGTATTTACAAGTTGAATTTTATATTTAGAAGTTCCTGCTTTTCCTTTTGGCTCAAGATGCAGTGATAACTCATCTGCATGCTCTGCTCCTGCAGCTATTGTCATTTCAGATGTCTCTGTTACAGATGGCTGATAACAATCTTTCCAACAGAAATAGAAGCTATGCTCTTTTGTTGCTGATACAATCTCTCTCTTAAGTTTAACCTTAACCTCTGAAGAAGATGTATTCTTAGCCTTAAATGCATACTTAAGTTCATTATCATCAGATTTTCCGTTTATTACAATAGGATTACTGATATCTACTTTGTTACCATCCTTATAAATCTCAAATGATTTACCAGCAGGGGTATTACTATCAGTAACAACAAAATGCACTTCGAACTCAATTTTATCATTTGCATCGGCACTGTTTACAAGTTGTACCTTATACTTTGATGTACCTGCTTTACCCTTTGGCTCCAAGTGTAATGATAACTCATCGGCATGTTCTGTTCCTGCTGCAATAGTCATCTCTGCCGATTCTGTTACAGATGGCTGATAACAATCTTTCCAACAGAAATAGAAGCTATGCTCTTTTGTTGCTGATACAATCTCTCTCTTAAGCTTAACTTTAACCTCTGAAGAAGATGCATTCTTAGCTTTAAATGCATACTTAAGCTCATTATCACTTGCTTTTCCGTTTATTACAATAGGATTACTAATATCAACTTTATTACCATCCTTATATATCTCAAACGAAGGCTCATGTGCTTTTATAAGAGCAGTCTCTTCAACATTAAATATTTTACGGCTGAATTTTGAATCTCCATATTCACTTACTGTAGCAACAATATGAATATCATCTGGTTTCCAACCATTCTCAAGTGTTACTTTGTACTGATGTGTATATATACCTTTTGCTACATCAGGAATAATTCCATCAGTACCCCAAGTACCACCAACCATTTTACGGATAACATGATTATGCACGTATCCAACTATTGGATTTCCTTTTCCATTAAGAGGGTGTCCTGGAAATTGTGCAGCATTATCGTAATAGTTAGCCTGATCCCATCCTTTACCAGTACCTGATACGTTATTCTCAACTATATATAGGTTTATTCTGAAATCACCTTTTTTCTCATTAGTAAAATTAGTCTTAATATCAGCTGTTAACTCCTTTGTAGTTGAATTATAGTTGGTTTTTAGTTCTATTGATACACTTGTTGGCATATTTGCAAGCATTGCCTCTGCATTTGCCTTCCATTTTGTACGGCTAATACCGGTTTTTCCTTCAAACTGTGTTCTGTTAATCATTCCTGAAGGAAATCCTGAGCCTAATACTGAACAAAGTTCTTTTGTCTCAGGTATCTGCATCTTATCATGAGTTCCTGAGTGTGCTGCTACACCAATAATTTTATTATTACCCTCAATTATACTTTTTAGAACTAATGCTCCATCAGGACAGAAACCACACCATGTTCCGGTAGCTTCCTCTATAAGAACCTTACGAGGTACAGGTGTTTCAATAGTCTCAATATTGAATGATTTTTTGTTGTTTGTCTTATCCTCATCAATGTCAGCACTTCCGTTAACTTTAGTGATCTCTACAATAATCTTCTCCTCACCATTCTTAGCACCAACATATTTATCTGTAAATGTAAGTTCCTTAACTCCATTAAATGCAAGATTCAATCCTGAGAATGTCTGAATATGCTTATCTGATGATCCTTCAACATACCATGCCATCTCAACAGATGTAATTTCCTCTGCAAGATTATTACGAACAACACCTTTTACTGTAACCTGTCCATCTTTAAGAATAGCTTCATCATATAACTGCGAAATATTCTCACACTCAACACCTGTATATTGACCAACAATAATATCATCTAAAGCCATAACAACCTTATCGGCTGAAATATAATGGAATGCAATCCATACCTTTGTATTCTCATAACCTTTTGCTTTAAGATCAATCATATGTGAATTAAGATAAGGCATCTCATCAACAACCTCCTTCAGAAGTGTAAATTTTGATGCATCAAAATTCGCAGCATCAGGCTCTTGAGTAGATATAAGAACCTTGTACGTCTCTCTATAGTTACTATTTAGAGAGGCTGCTTTCCATACCAGTTTATTATTGGTAGTAACATCTATAGCAGGAGTTATTAACCAGTCGTTTGCGGTTCCGGAAGGTGAAAAATACGATGTAACAGCAGCAACATTATTCTCTCCCATTTTATATTTACTCCAGGTCTTTCCAAATATAGAGACCTGACTATGAGGAGTCTGTTTGTCGATATCAATCACAGTCATATTACCGGGAAAATCTCCCTCAAAATTTTGTTGATAAACGTAGGTAATCCCACGATTAATAGTGTTCGTTTTCTGCAATTTTACATTAATGCCTCTCTCTTGTTTTTGAGCATAAAGCATTCCGCAAACGGAAAACATAAATAAAATAAATAGTAACTTGTTTTTCATGAAATTTAAGTTTTAGTTAATATTAATACACAGCCATACCATGGCCTAAACAGTTCAATACTTATTTATGTGATTTGTTCTATCAGTTTTCAGCTGATCAAATGTATGTATTTTTTACACACATCCAAATATTAGGATAGTTAAATATGTAAAAACAACCATTAGTCATTATTTTGAACCCATTCACCAAATTAGCAAACCTCACTATTTACAGTATACACACAATCTATTTAGATTCATTCTTAATTAATATACTGTATATATTTTTTATTGTTTAACATAAATAATACTACGAAGTATTATAATAAAAGAGGCCGAGCAATATAACTGCACGGCCTCTGTTTCAAACTTAAATTTAGCTATATACTAACTATTGCTTAACAATGCGTCCTGAATATACAATCCCTGAAACAGATATTGTATAAGAGTATATTCCTGCAGGAATATCACTACAATTAATTGTGGTATTCATATAATTAATATAGCCATTTAACTGTATATGTTTTACAAGCCTACCTTCAATACTATACAATTTAAACATTAATGGCTTTGATTCCGGATTATTTATCTCTCCTTCTAATGTCAGATTATCAGCAACAGGATTCGGATATATATTTATACCTTTCTCTTCTGCTGAATTAATAACCGTGGATGTACTTGTCACATTAAATTTCACCGTAAACTCAATCTTATCACTACTATTATTTTTATTCAAAATCGTAATCTTATATGATGATTCACCACTTTTAGATTTTGGTTCCAGATGTAATGATA
>DKJY01000098.1 GCA_002454955.1 Bacteroidales bacterium UBA6680 | reverse complement strand
ACAGAATAGCGGACACTACCTAGATCACTGAATGATGCTTTTGATGTGTCTGGTGTAATTTCTTTTATTGGTCTAGTTATTTTAGGTATTATTTTAATATTAAATTAAATTTTAAACCACCCACCCATCTTCAAAAGATGGGTGGGTTTTTTATATTAGCCATCACATTAACCCTAATACACTCCATCTCCAAAAGTTTTTTGGTTGTATTAAGCTTGGTTTGGGGTTTTTACTGTTCTCGGCTTGGCATATTGGGTGAATATGGTTAGGGATGTTAATTTTTTCCGGTTTCTTAACCTCAATATGGCCTGTCTTATTATCTTTTTTTAGGTTCCTGACCCAGGATGACCAATCTTTTTAACTTTTTCCAGCTTCGTACTTAAATATGACCAATCTTTTTAATTTCTTCTGGTTTCGTATATAAATATGACCGATTAAATTAATTTTTTATCAAATCTTAACCTTAAGAGAGTCGATTTTCTAAATTTTTTTTAGCTTGCTAACCTCAGTATTGCCAATTTTTTTAATTTTTTTCAACATAATAGGCTATGATGATCAATTATCCTTTTTGGTTGATATATCGTAGCCTACGATGCTATTTTTAGTTATCTGTTCAGGGTAAAGTAGCCTGGTTATTTCAATAAAATTTTATTTAATACTTGACATGAGTTATTTATATTCATAAATTTATATAAAGACGTTGGTTTTATTCCTTAACCCTTGAAAACCTATATGTTGAATAAAAAAAATAATAATATGACTAGTTTAACATCCAGAGCTAAGTGCTCAGAAGTAGAGACAGTAGGTAGTAACATCAGAGAGATCTGGGAAAACAGAGGTGTTAAAACCGATAGTTATCTGTCGGTGCATATGGGTAAAGCAGATGAACTTACCAGTATGCTTGTGGTAAAATTAAATGAGGTAAAGGGCGATACCGCCGCTAATGACGATGACTTAATGCGCGATATGGATAATCGGGCTCTGTTTTATTGTATTAAAGCTAAAACATATGTAAGGTCTGAGGATATCAGAGACAGTGCCATTGTACTTAAGGATATTCTGGACAGATACGGACTGGATATTGTACATAGATCTCTTAATGATCAGACAACACTTACCAGAGCAATGATAAGTGATTTTAGATCTGATGAAATTAAGGGGCATGTAGATAATATACCGGAGGTATCTGCGCTTGTTGATAATCTTGAAGAGACAAACAACATGGTAAGCAGCAGAATGTTAGAGGTTATTGATATAAAAGAGAGTAGTATTAATGAGAAACCGGCATCTGTGCTTAGTAAGGAACTAAAAGATATTATTAACAAGGTTATTATGCCTTACCTATCGGCAATGGCAGGTGCAAACCCTGAATTATATGAATCGTTCAATAACGATATTACAGCCGTAATAAAGGATATGAACAATAAGGTTAGGGATAGATTTAATAGAAAATAATTATCATGTAGTGACGTTGCGTGCAACGTCACCACTGCACGCAACGTCACCACATTGTAATATTTTTTATAGCAGATATATTCAATATCTGATCGGGTTTTAATTTATAATTGATAGAGGTGTGTTTGCACCTCTATTTTATTTATAATAGTTGTTAATATATTTTTATATTCCGTTAACAATATATCTGTTTATCAGCGTGAAACAGTGAATAATATACGGTGTATTGTTGTTTTAATGTTGTGACATGGCATGCCGTGTCGCAATATTAAAATACCACAAAAAAAGGTCGTTCAATATCTGAACGACCTTTTTGGGTTATATTATTTTATCAATTACTTTTCTGAGTAGTCGATATTTGCAAGACGCATGTAGTGGTTATATTTCCACTCTGCATTCTCTTGTGCTGCCTTAAATAGCTCCTCAGCCTCAGCAGGGAAACTCTTATTTAGTGCAGTGTATCTAAGCTCCGACTTAAGGAATGCCTGGAACTTATCCCAATCCGGCTCTTTAGAGTCAATCTGAAGTGGGTTCTTACCCTCTTTCTCTAATAGAGGATTGTAACGGAAGTTCTGCCAGTATCCGCACTCAACAGCTTTCTTAGCCTGAGCCTGAGTACCACCCATACCTCCTTTAATACCGTGGTTGATACATGGAGAGTATGCAATAATTATAGATGGTCCCGGATAAGCTTCAGCCTCTTTAAGAGCTTTAAAGTACTGTGCCTGGTTAGCACCCATCGAAACCTGTGCTACATATACGTATCCGTATGTCATTGCCATCTGTGCAAGGTCTTTCTTACGAATCTTCTTACCAGAAGCAGCAAATTTAGCAACAGCTCCAATAGGAGTAGACTTAGACGACTGTCCTCCTGTGTTTGAGTAAACCTCAGTATCCATTACAAGAATGTTTACATCGTCGCCAGAAGCAATAACGTGGTCAAGTCCGCCATATCCTATATCGTATGCCCAACCGTCACCACCAAAGATCCAAACAGATTTCTTAATTAAGAACTGCTTAAGGTTAAGGATCTCGTTAGCAATCTCGTTGTTCTCACCTTTACATACCTCAAGAACTTTTTCTGAAGCAGCTGGCGATTTATCAGCATCGTTTCTTGTATCAATCCAGTTAGTGAATGCCTCTTTAGTTGCATCAGAGATACCATTCTCAATAGCTGCTTCCATGCGCATTGCTATTCTGTCGCGTAGTTTCTCAACACCAAGAGCCATACCGTAACCATACTCAGCGTTATCTTCAAATAGTGAGTTAGCCCATGCAACACCTTTACCATCTTTGTTAGTAGTATAAGGAGTAGAAGGAGCAGATCCACCATAGATAGATGAACATCCTGTAGCATTAGCAACCATCATTCTGTCGCCGTAAAGCTGAGTGATAGTCTTAATATATGGAGTCTCACCACATCCTGCACAAGCTCCAGAGAACTCGAACAGTGGCTGAGCAAATTGTGAATTCTTAACAGTCTTCTCTTTTGGTAGTACCTCTTTGTATCCAACCTCGTTGTGCATATACATCCAACGCTCTTCTTCAACTTTTTGTGAATCAAGAGGCTGCATCTCAAGAGCCTTAGTTGGAGCAGGACAAACGTCAACACAGTTACCACAACCAGTACAGTCAAGTGGAGAAACCTGAATACGGAAATCGTAATCCTTAATTCCACCTTTTCCTTTAAGTGTTTCTGTATCTGCTGGCGCATTCTTAAGCTCATCTTCTGTAAGAAGGAACGGACGAATTGCAGCGTGAGGACATACATAAGAACATTGGTTACACTGAATACAGTTTTTACCAACCCACTCTGGTACGTTAACCGCAATACCACGCTTCTCATACTGAGTTGTTCCTGCAGGGAAAGTACCATCTTCGCGACCAGCAAAAGCAGAAACAGGAAGTGAATCACCGTTTTGTGCATTCATTGGCTCAACAACGTCAAGAACAAAAGCAGGCTTGTTAGTATCTTTAACAATTGTCTCATCCTCAAGGTTAGCCCACTCTGCAGGTACCTCAATCTTCTCAATTTCTGATCCTCTCTCAACAGCAGCATGGTTCATATTAACAATCTCTTCACCTTTAATGCCAAAAGATTTAATAATGAACTTCTTCATCTGCTCAACAGCAAGATCGTAAGGTATTACGTTTGCAATCTTAAAGAATGCCGACTGCATAATAGTGTTGGTTCTGTTACCAAGACCTATCTCGTCTGCAATTTTAGTTGCATTAATTATATATAGGCTGATGTTGTTCTCAGCAAGGTATCTCTTAACACTGTTTGGCAGGTGATTCTTAGTCTCCTCAGCATCCCAGATACTATTAAGAAGGAATGTACCATTCTTCTTAAGACCATTAATCATCTCGTAACGTCCTAGGTATGCTGGTACGTGACAAGCAACAAAGTCAGGAGTAGTTACAAGATAAGGAGAACGTATTGGGTTGTCGCCAAAACGAAGGTGAGATATAGTGATACCACCAGATTTTTTAGAGTCATAAGCAAAGTATGCCTGACAATATTTATCTGTGTTGTCACCAATAATCTTGATAGAGTTTTTGTTTGCTCCTACAGTACCATCTGATCCTAATCCGTAAAATTTAGCCTCAAATGTTCCTGCATCAGCAATACTTACCTCTGGTAGTTGAGGAAGAGAAAGGAATGTTACATCATCAACTATACCAACAGTGAAACCATTTTTAGGCTCAGCTAACTCAAGGTTATTGAATACTGAAATGATTTGTGCTGGAGTAGTATCTTTTGATGACAGACCATAACGACCACCAACAATAACAGGAGCGTTCTCTTTTCCGTAGAATAGATCTTTTACGTCAAGATATAGTGGCTCACCGTTAGCACCCGGCTCTTTAGTTCTGTCCAGAACAGCAATTCTCTTTACAGACTCAGGAATTACGTTCATGAAATATTTTGCAGAGAAAGGACGGTATAGTCTAACAATTAAAAGACCAACTTTCTCTCCGTTAGCTATTTTACTATCAACAACTTCTTTAATAGTGTCAGTTACAGAACCCATTGCAATAATGATGTTCTCTGCATCTTCAGCACCATAGAAATCAAACGGATGATACTCACGTCCGGTGATCTCTTTAATTTGTTGCATATAATCCTCAACGATATCAGGAATAGCGTTGTAGAAACCATTAGAAGCTTCACGTGCCTGGAAGTATACATCAGGGTTTTGTGCAGTACCTCTTGTAACAGGGTTCTCCGGGTTAAGTGCGTTGTCACGATATTTCTGTAGAGACTCTCTATCTACTAATTCGGCTAATTGCTCAGTAGTAGGAGCTTCAACTTTCTGTATCTCGTGCGATGTACGGAATCCATCAAAGAAGTGAACAAATGGTATACGGCTTTTGATAGATGCAAGGTGAGCAACACCTGCAATATCCATAATCTCCTGTACACTTGATGTAGCAAGGAAAGCAAAACCTGTTTGGCGTGCACTCATTACGTCACTATGGTCTCCGAATATAGAAAGAGCCTGAGCTGCTAAACTACGTGCTGAAACGTGGAATACGCCAGGAAGCATCTCACCAGAGATCTTGTACATATTAGGAATCATTAATAGTAATCCCTGTGATGCTGTAAATGTAGATGTTAAAGCACCTGCCTGAAGTGATCCGTGAACAGCACCTGCTGCACCACCCTCTGATTGCATCTCTGCAACTTTAACTGTCTCTCCGAAAATGTTTTTTCTTCCATTTGCAGACCACTCGTCTACATACTCTGCCATTGTTGACGATGGAGTAATAGGATAGATAGCTGCTACCTCACTAAACATATATGCTATGTGAGCGGCAGCATAGTTTCCATCACATGTGATGAAGTTTTTTTTCTTTGTCATCTCGCTAAACTCTTAAAAATTATTAATTAGCAATATTATTTTCTACGGTCGAAGTGCAAAATTAATAAAAAAGATAAAAAATATTGTATAACTACATAATTGCGTGACTAATTCATTTTCAGTACAAATAAGGTCTAAATTTGTTGATATATATTACCTATAATATCTTGGTTTGCTTACAGTTTATAATAAAAAAGCCGGATGCGATTACAATCTATCACATCCGGCTTCTGAAATGTTTTATAACATCTGAAATCTAATCGCTATTCATAGATATCAGGAACTCTTCGTTGCTTTGTGTTTTAACCAATCTGTCTCTTAAGAACTGCATTGCCTCTACAGAGTTCATGTCTGTCAGGTAATTTCTTAAGATCCATATTTTCTGAAGTGTCTCTTTCTCAAGAAGAAGATCTTCTCTACGTGTACTTGAAGCTGTAATATCAACAGCAGGGTATATACGTTTGTTAGATAACTTACGATCAAGCTGAAGTTCCATATTACCAGTACCTTTAAACTCCTCAAATATTACATCGTCCATCTTAGATCCGGTCTCAGTAAGAGCAGTTGCAAGTATAGTTAATGATCCTCCCTCTTCTATATTTCTTGCTGCACCAAAGAAACGTTTTGGTTTGTGAAGTGCGTTTGCATCAACACCACCAGAAAGAACCTTTCCTGATGCCGGAGCAACAGTGTTGTATGCTCTTGCCAAACGTGTAATAGAGTCAAGAAGTATAACTACATCGTGACCACACTCTACCATACGTTTTGCTTTTTCGAGAACAATGTTGGCTACTTTTACGTGGCGCTCAGCAGGCTCATCAAAAGTAGATGATATAACCTCTGCATTTACACTTCTCTCCATATCTGTAACCTCCTCAGGACGCTCATCGATAAGAAGAATAATCATGTATACCTCAGGATTGTTCTGAACAATGGCGTTGGCTACATCTTTAAGCAGAACTGTTTTACCCGTTTTTGGCTGTGCAACAATAAGACCACGTTGCCCTTTACCAATAGGTGCAAACATATCTACAATTCGGCATGATATATTATCTTTTCCTCTTCCTGACAGAGCAAATTTCTCTTCAGGGAAAAGAGGTGTAAGATGATCAAAAGGAATACGATCTCTGATATAATCAGGAGTACGACCGTTAATTTCAAGAACCTTTATAAGTGGGAAATATTTTTCGCCCTCTTTTGGAGGTCTTATTGTACCATGAACGGTATCTCCTGTTTTAAGACCAAATAGTTTTATTTGCGATTGCGATACATATATATCGTCAGGTGAGTTCAGGTAGTTATAGTCTGATGATCTTAAGAAACCATAACCATCCTGCATAATCTCAAGAACACCGGTGTTTGTTACAGTTCCGTCAAAATCGAATCTGTCTGCCGATTGTCTGTCTCTATCGTTTCTCTGATTATTTCTTTCTGAACGGTGGCTCTGTCTGTCATGTCTGTCTTGCCTGTCGTATCTGTCTCCTCTATCGCCTCTGTTATCGTGTCTTTCTTGTTGCCTGTTGTCGTTTCTATCGTTTCTTTCAGGTCTAGGAGCCTTTTCTTGTCTCTCCTGACGTACAGGTTCTTTTTTTTCTGGTTGAGCTTTTGGAGTAATATCCTTTGGCAGGTCGATAAGCGGACGCTGCTTAAGTTCAGAAACCTTTTGTTTTTTTGGTTTCTCTTCTACTTTCTCTTTTTGTGGCTCAGGACTCTGTTCTTTTTCATCTTTATTAACAGGTTGAGCTGTTCTTTTTGGTGATACAAGCTCAGGACCGCTGGCTTTTTTTATCCTTGGTCTAACAGTGCGTTTGTTCTCTTCTTGCTTGTTTGTTGTTTTTTGAGGAGTTGCCTCTTTTATCTCCTCTTTTTTCTCTTCTCTCTTCTTTGCTTTACCGCGAGACTCGCTGGCAACAATAGCTTGCTGGTCTAAGATCTTATAGATTAAATCTTGTTTTTTAAGTGTTTCTGTTTTCTTAATATTAAGATTTTCTGCAATCTCTCTTAGCTCCGATACAAGTTTCTTGTTTAATTCAAGTATATCGTACATCTAAAAAATGAGTTATTATATTTCTTCTCTGGATAATCAGTTAAAAATCAATTTGTGCATTGGTGTAATAAAAAGAGTTAGACGTAACTCTCAGTGCAATATTAATGATTAATTAATTAAGAAGGAAAAAAATGGGCGAAAAAATTGAAAAAAAGTTTGTTATGTGCTATAAAAGTCTGGAAAATTTTAGCTATATTCATTAACGTTTATTTGCAATAACATTTAAATTATTGAAAACATTTACAAACTACCCTGGAGTAAAAATTTTTTTTTAACCCTATGAGACAACTGAAAATTACCAAACAGGTTACTAATCGCGAGGCTGTATCGTTAGATAAATACCTGAGTGAAATTGGAAAAGTTGATTTAATTACAGCAGAAGAAGAGGTTGTGTTGTCGCGATTAATTAAAGATGGCGACCATAACGCATTGCACAGGATGGTAAATTCAAACCTTAGATTTGTTGTTTCTGTTGCTAAGCAGTACCAGAACCAAGGACTTAGTTTACCCGATCTTATTAATGAAGGTAATCTGGGGCTTATTAAAGCAGCACAGCGCTTTGATGATACCCGCGGATTTAAGTTTATCTCTTATGCCGTTTGGTGGATAAGACAATCGATATTGCAGGCTCTTGCAGAGCAGGCGCGTATTGTGCGTTTGCCATTGAATAAGATAGGCTCTATTAATAAGATAAATAAAGCTTTTATGCGTCTTGAGCAAGAGTATGAAAGAGAACCATCGGCCGATGAGTTGGCTGATATCCTTGAGATGCGTCCTAAGGAGGTTAAAGAGGCTCTGAAATCGAGCAGGAAACATTTATCTATGGATGCACCTTTGGCTGATGACGAGGAGGGGAGCAGGTATGATATATTGGAGAATACCGCTAACGCCGACCCTGATGTCAGGTTAATACGAGACTCTCTTGGTTGTGAGATAAACCGTGTATTGGGTACCTTAACAATACGGGAGAGTGAGATTCTTAAATACTATTTTGGGTTGAGTGGTAAAAAACAGCATACGTTAGAGGAGATTGGAGAGGCTTTTAGCCTTACCAGAGAGCGTGTGCGCCAGATAAAGGAGAAGGCTATAAAACGCCTTAAGACTACAAAACGGAGTAGTTTATTAAAAACCTATTTAGGGTAATAGTCTATAAAAAAAAAGGGATGTACAATGCATCCCTTTTTTGTTATATCAATTGATAAATTAGTCGATAACTTCAGTCCATTGAAATGGATCTTCAACCTCGCCATATTGTATACCAACAAGAGTTTCGTATATTTTTGTTGACATAGCACCAGGCTTACCATCTTTGCAGAAAGTTATTGATTTGTTTTCAGTAAGATCACAAATCTCTCCTATTGGCGAAATTACAGCTGCTGTACCACATGCACCTACCTCTTCAAAAGTACTTAACTCCTCTACATCAATTGGTCTGCGCTCTACCTTCATTCCAAGGTGCTCAGCTAACTGAACAATACTTTTGTTTGTAATTGACGGAAGTATAGATTCTGATTTTGGTGTTACATATGTATTGTCTTTAATACCAAAGAAGTTTGCAGCACCAATCTCATCAATGTATCTCTTCTCTTTAGCATCAAGATATAGCGGACTTCCGTATCCCTCTTTGTGTACTCTAACAATTGCTTTAAGGCTGGCAGCATAGTTACCACCAACTTTAATGTTTCCTGTACCAAGCGGAGCAGCACGGTCTGTCTCTTTCTCAATAGCAATTTTAACAGGCTTGAAACCCTCTTTAAAATATGGACCTACAGGAGTAACAAATACAACAAACATGTACTCTTCAGCAGGTTTAACCCCTACCTCTGCACCTGATCCAAAAAGGAAAGGACGGATGTATAGCGAAGCACCAGTACCATGAGGAGGAATGAAACGCTCATTTAATTTTACAGCTTTAACAACAGCATTGTAGAAAACCTCTTTTGTAACCTCAGCCATCATAACTCCTCTGGCAGAGTTTTTAAGACGCTCATAGTTCTCTTCCCAACGGAACAGACGTATTTTTCCATCTACACCTCTGTATGCTTTAAGTCCTTCAAAAGCTTCTTGTCCGTAATGTAAGGCTGTAGCAGCCATATGTATGTTGATATACTCTGATGACGAAACCTCTAATTCGCCCCACGCGTTGTTGCGGTAGTAGCAACGTACGTTATAATCTGTTTTTTGGTAACCAAACGGAAGGTTTTTCCAATCTAAATTCTCCATGATATTCTGCATTTTAATTGCTACGCAAATTTAGCATCTCAAAATTAATAATCAGCAAAAAAAAATATATTATTTAGCATTTATGTGCTAGCTAAATTATCTGCTATACAGATAATATATGGTTGTTTTTTATGCTGTTTTTGATAAATTATAGTTGTTTTTTCTTTGTAAATATTAAATTTGAGAAATATTGAATAAACAATCTATCAAAAGAAAAATAAAATAACCTGGAGGATAAAATAATGATTAGTGATTTAGAGAACATCTATTCTGATAGTGCTAAAGGTATGAAGCGCTCAATGATAAGAGAGTTATTAAAACTTACACAACGTCCCGGAATAATCTCGTTTGGTGGAGGATTGCCATCGGCAGATAGTTTCCCGATTGAGGAGCTAAAAGAGATAACTAATGAGGTTCTTACAGAGGAGGGAGCTCAGGCGTTGCAGTACGGATCAACAGAAGGAGATACAAGATTAAGAGAGATTCTTGTTGATCGTTATAAGGCTCAAGGGCTTGATATAACTATGGATAATCTGGTTATATTAACATCATCGCAGCAGGGACTTGATCTGTTACCTAAGATTTTCATAAATCCTGGTGATAAAATTATTTGTGGATTACCATCGTATCTTGGTGGTTTATCAGCGTTCTCTACTTATGGAGCAGAGATGGTTGGTATAGAGTTTGACGATAAAGGTATGAGTGCTGAAGGTCTGGAGAAGACTCTTAGCGATATGAAGGCAAACGGAGAGAAGCCAAAGTTTATATATATAATTCCTGATTTTCAGAATCCGGCAGGTATTACTATGCCAAAGGACAGACGTTTAGAGATTATTGATATAGCAAAAAAATATGATGTATTAATAGTTGAGGATAGTCCGTACAGAGAGTTGCGTTTTACAGGTGAAGCACAGCCAACACTTTATCAGCTTGATAATTCAGGACATGTAATTACTTTAGGAACATTCTCAAAGATTTTTGTACCAAGTTTCAGAATAGGGTGGGTTATAGCACATCCTGCTATTATAGATAAGCTTGTAATGGCTAAGCAATCAACAGATCTTTGTACATCGCCATTTAACCAGAAGATAGCTGCTAAATATATTGAGAAGGGATTATTTGATAAGAACCTGAAGAGTATTATTGAGGATTACAGAGAGAAGAGACAGATTATGCTAGATGCTCTTAAAGAGTTTATGCCAGATGGTGTAACCTGGACAGAGCCGGAAGGCGGATTGTTCTTGTTCCTTGAGCTACCTGAATATATGGATGCTGAGGAGTTGTTTAAGATAGCAATTGAGGAGAATGTGGCATTTGTTCCTGGTACTGTTTTCTTTGCAAATGGTAAAGGAAAAAATACTATGCGAATAAACTTTAGCTATGTTACAAAAGAGCAGAATGTAGAGGGTGTAAAACGTCTTGCAGAGTCTATAAAGAAAATGATGAAATAGATATATTATATTAATATATACATGGATAGCTGACTCATTGAGTCGGCTATTTTTGTTTTTCAGAATAGCCTTAGAACATTTGTTTGGTTTCTTTGTTATGTTGTTGTTTAAATTTAGAATAAATAACCATTATATATAGTATGGCAAAGAAAGAGATAGTACTACCTGCTATGGGAGAGGGGATTATTGATGCCACAATTACAAAGTGGCTGGTAAAAGAGGGCGATAAAATAGAAGAGGATGATTCGATTGTAGAGGTAGCTACAGATAAGGTTGATTCAGAGATTCCTTCACCATGTGATGGTACTGTAGATAAGTTGTTGTTTAATGAGGGCGATACGCCATCTGTTGGTGATGTTATTGCAATAATTAATACTGGTGGTGCAGATGAAGAGCCAGAAGTAGTTGAGCATAGTGTTAAAGAGGAATCAGATAGTGAATCAGAGGTTAGTGCTGTGATATCAGATAATATTGATGATGAATTTTCCGGATTAATAAAAAGTAGAACACCATCGGGTAAGTTTTTATCTCCATTGGTTAGAAGTATAGCAAAAAGAGAGGATATATCTGTTGCTGAATTAGAGACTATAAAAGGTACCGGAGATAAACAGCGAATAACGCGTGATGATTTATTACAGTATATAGAGGGTAGAGGAGAGGATGCACCAGTAGTAGCAAAGGCAGATGTTGAAACTGTAACTATCTCGGCTAAAAAAGAGACTGTATCGGCTCCGGTAATTTCTGTTAATGATAATAGAGAGAATGTTGAGATTATTGAGATGGACAGAATGCGTAAGCTTATAGGTGAGCATATGGTAATGTCTAAAAAAGTATCTCCGCATGTTACATCGTTTGTAGAGGTTGATGTTACCAATATGGTAATGTGGCGAAACAAGGTTAAGGATAGTTTCCTGAAGCGTGAAGAAGAGAAGCTTACATTTATGCCTCTGTTTATTGAAGCAACAACAAGAGCCATAAAAGATTATCCGTTGGTTAATTCATCGGTTGACGGAGATAAGATAATAAGAAAGAGAGATATAAATATTGGTATGGCAACAGCATTGCCAAATGGTAATCTTATTGTACCTGTAATTAAGAATAGTGATAAAAAGAGTATTGTTGGTTTAGCAGCAGATGTTAATTCATTGGCTGAAAGAGCAAGAAGAAATGCTTTAAAACCAGATGAGATACAGGGCGGTACATTTACTATAACCAATATGGGATCGTTTGGTAATATAACGGGAACACCAATTATAAATCAGCCACAGGTTGCAATATTAGCTGTGGGTGCAATAGTTAAGAAACCAGCTGTTATAGAGACTCCACAGGGCGACACAATAGGTATAAGGCATATGATGATATTATCGTTGTCATATGATCATAGAATTGTTGATGGTGCATTGGGTGGAATGTTTCTGAAGCGGGTAGGAGATTATATTGAGAATTGGGATCCGGAAAGAGATATTTAATTAGACTATTAGTGATTGTTTAATAGAGTGGAGTTTTAGAAGGCTCCTGCAAGGTTAAGTTTATTTTTCATAGTTTGGGCATTGGTCGTACGTTAAGTATGACCTTTGTTTTTTGTAATGGTTGTGTTGGAGAATGGGCATATAAACAAAAACCACCTGCAATAGCAATGGTGGTTTTTATCATAATCAACACGCAAAATTAAACTAGAATTTATATATGATATTATTCATATCTTAACGATTCAATTGGATCTAACTTAGAGGCTTTAACCGCAGGAAGATATCCGGAACATAATCCTACTATAAATGTTATGGTGAATCCCATAAGCATCCATCCCCAAGGAATGACAAATGATCCTCCGGTAAACAGGGCTATTATATTACCTATTAATATTCCCAGAAGAATACCCAATATGCCGCCAATTTGCCCTATAAACACAGCCTCAAACAGGAATTGTTGCTTTATAATTTTGTTTTTAGCACCTAGTGCTTTTCTAACACCAATTTCACGGGTTCTCTCAGTAACAGATACAAGCATTATGTTCATAAGGCCTATTGCTGCACCAAATAGTGTTATAATACCTATTATAGTTGCTCCAATAGTTACAGTACTAATATTTTCAAGTAACATTTTGGCAAGCCTGTCGCTCTTCATTATATTAAAATCGGTGTAATCTTTAGCTTTTAATCCTCTAACTATTCTGAATGTCCCTTCTGCTTCGCTTATTGCGGCGTCAAGAAGAATAGATTTGTGAGGCATAACGTTAATTGTAAATGACATTCTTGGGTATGAGAAGTATTGTCTAACGTTTGTCATAGGTATAATAACAGATCGGTTCTGACCTCCGCCAAATGCCGTACCCTTATCTTTTAATACACCAATAACCCTGTATTTAGCACCTCCTACAGAGAATACTTTATCAATAGGATTGCTGGTTCCAAATAACTCTTTGGCAAGATCGTTACCAATAATAGCAATTGATCTGCTTGATTTTACCTCATTTAAACTGAAGTTTCGTCCTTTATCTATCTCTAATCCGTTTGTAATAATATAGTTTTCATCGGTTCCTATAATACGGGTATTAGGGTTTGTTTTTTTTGATTTATATTTTGCAACAGCTGTTCCTGTTGGTCTTGTAAATGCCGATACATATGCAGGGAATGTGTATCTGTTTTTGAACTCCATTGCCTGCTTGAATGATATATATGAGAAGTTTTTTTGACGATAGCGTTTACCATTCATATTAACGTTCATACCTCTGCTGCGTATTGTGAATGATGAAGCCCCCATTGCAGAGAACTCAGAGGTAATTGACGCCTTAATAGACTCAATGGCTGTAAGAATACCTATAAGAGCCATAATACCGAATGATATAATTAATAT
The DNA here is from genome assembly GCA_002454955.1 of Bacteroidales bacterium UBA6680. Taxonomy (GTDB): domain Bacteria; phylum Bacteroidota; class Bacteroidia; order Bacteroidales; family UBA6680; genus UBA6680. Next base: position 5,645 of record DKJY01000098.1, on the reverse strand, counting down.
TGTTAATATTGTTCTTAACAAATTACTTCTTATTGATTGTAACGATATGCGAATATTCTCTTTTAATAGTACGCCTGCTCTCATATAATAATACTTTTGTTTAATTTGCTTGTCGTAAGATATTTATAGGTTAAAACTAATTGTGTTTTACCTTTTTTAAATATTTCTGACAGCATTTTGATATATATTTTGTACAATAGTTTAAAACTATTATTGTTTTATGCTTATAAAAGTTAACAATGATATGTAATGGAGGAAAGAATTGTTAAATTTGCACGCTTTTTAATTGACCATGCATTTTAGTTTACATAAAACAGGATCATTAATTAATGAGATGATTCAGGATATTAAATCAGGAGAAGATACTCTGTTTATTAATTGGAGTGTTTATAATCCTTATTTTACTTTAGATAATATTCTTGAATCGTTACAATCAGTAAGTAACCTTTTTACCGATAGTAGTATTGAGGAGTTAATACATTTTACACGTGGAATAGAGTTAGAAAATAAGAGTACTCTTATTATTGTAAATGAGGTTAAGCCATTAGAGATAATTCCAGCTATAACTATATTCAGTATGCTGAATGTATCGATGCAGGTTAAATATCTTTCTGGCTCTTCATTGATTTATAAAGATCTGTTTTTGTATTTTAAATCTAAAGGCGTTGATATTTTTAATAATGTTGAGTTTTGCACTAATGTTGCTGATAAATCAGATTATTATATGTATATGCATGGTGGAGATAGAAACAGCTTGCTTACAAAGATAATTAAAGAAAAATCTGGGTATATTCAGGTTGATAATTCGCAAGAAGTTTATCTTACAGGTAATGAGGATATATCTGATTTGAGAAGATTAGCGAGGTGTATTACTGTATATTTTGGGCGAACAGATAGTAATGTGAGAAAGGTTTTTGTTCCTGAAAATTATGATTTTATGGCATTGTGTTCTGTTTTATCTGAGCATTCAGCTATGAGTAAGGTAAACAGATATGCAAATAATTTAGACTATAACAGATCTGTATATTTAATGAATAGTGAGGTGTTTTACGATACAGAATCTGTTCTTATAAAGGAAGATAGAAACAATAAGCCACCAGTTTCTGTTATCTATTATGAGTATTACAATAATAACTCAGCAGATATTGCTAATAGTAATGTTAACAGTATTAAAGAGGGCTATAATAATTTGTTTAATTTAAAGTGGGGTGATTACTGGTATTGTAATCCAATTTTTAATAATTTGTATAAAGAGAAAAAAATATAATATGGTATTCAGATTTAGATTATTATCAGACGAAAACGATGATTTTTATAGAGATATAGACATTAAGAATGATCAAACACTTTATGATTTTCATCTTGCTATACAGAAAAATCTTGGTTATGATAATTCTCAAATAGCAACATTTTATACAACCAATGAAGATTGGGAGAAAGTACAGGAGTTTACTCTTTTTGAGATGGACGAGAAGTTTGAGTCAGAGGCTGTGGTTATGGATGTAGCTCTGTTATCGGAGTTTATAAAAGAGGATAAACAGAGGCTTTTGTATACGTTTGATCAGTTAATGGAGCGTAGTTTCTTTATTGAGTTGCTTGATACTTTTAAAGAGGATAAAGATACTGAGTATCCTGTATGTTCTGATTTCTTTGGTGACGCACCGCAGCAGTCGATGATTAACCAACCAGAGGGCAAGGGTGAGTTAGATTCAGTGTTAGGAGGTGATAGTCTTGATGATATTATGAATGATCCGTATCTTGACGATCCTGATGCGGATGAAGGTATTACATTTGAGAATATTGATGATTACGATTTGTAAATATCCTCTGTTTAGATGAAGAAAAACCTTATTGTAATTGTTGGACCAACAGGTATTGGAAAAACAGATCTTAGTATTGATATTGCTAAATCGTTTAGTTCGGAGATTATATCATCTGATTCAAGGCAGATATACAGAGAGATGTCGATAGGTACAGCAGTGCCAGAGCAACATCATCTGGATGCTTGTAAGCACAATTTTATTGGTATTAAGAGTATCTCTGATTATTATAATGCAAGTATGTTTGAGCAAGAAGTAGTTGCATTTTTAGATGAGTATTATAAAGAGCATGATTTTGCAGTTATGGTTGGTGGATCTATGCTTTATGTTGATGCTGTATGCAAAGGTATAGATGATCTTCCTACAATTGATCCTGAGATTAGAGCAGAGATAATGAAACGTAGAGATGAAGAGGGGATAGATGCATTGAGGGCAGAATTAAGGGTTGTTGACAGGGTGTTTTATGATCAGACCGATATAAAAAATCCAAAAAGGATAATGAAGGCTCTGGAGGTGTTTCATATGACAGGAAAACCATACTCATCGTTCAGAACAAATAGTGTAAAGGAACGCCCGTTTAATATAATAAAGATAGGTTTACAACGTGATAGAGAAGAGTTGTATACAAGAATAAATAGACGTGTTGAGATTATGATTGAAGACGGGTTGATTGATGAGGCTAAATCGCTATTGAAATTTAAAGATCTGAATGCTCTTAACACTGTTGGTTATAAAGAGGTATTTGGCTATTTACAAGATCAATATCCAATTGAGGAGGCTGTGAGACTTATTCAGCGTAATACCAGACACTATGCAAAGAAGCAGATAGCTTGGTTTAAGAAGGATGAAACAACTAAATGGTTTCACCCGGATAACATACAGGATATAATAGATTATATAAAAGATATATCAGCAACAGAGTAATCAAACTCTGTTGTTTTAGTATAATGTGGAAGTGGTTCTGTATTATATTTATTGTTCTTATACATTCTCTTCTTTTGGTTAATATAAAATTCTAAAAAGAGATATATGCAGCTTTTAAAACCAATCAAAGTACTAACTTTGCTGCACCGTGAAATCTGTTTAATAAAAAGTTGATAACATGGAGTGGACTACCAATTATAGTACAATACCTGAAGATTTTTGGAAAGGCAGGGTAGATGATGTGAATGATAAGGACTCTTATAGATGGCATCAGAGTGTTGAGAGAATAGACCTTACTACTGATATTAGTAATTTGCTTAAGACCGGTGAGCAAGGATTCTGTATTATAGGATTCAGTTGTGATAAAGGTGTTGAGAATAATTTAGGACGTGTTGGTACAGCAATGGGGCCTTTTAGTATTAGAAAAGAGCTTGCTAATTTACCAGATAATTTTAGTGCCGTAGCAAGAATATTTGATGGAGGAAATATTCATTGTCTTGACGGCAACCTTGATGCTTCACAAAAAGCCCTTGCAGAGATTGTTGATAAGTTATTAAGAAACGGATTAACACCAGTTGTTCTTGGGGGTGGTCATGAGATTGCTTTTGGTCATTACAATGGTATAGTATCATATCTTGATAATAGTACTAATGGTGTTTGTAATAATCTGGGAATTATAAATTTTGATGCTCATTTTGATATGAGGCCATATACCAATGGTGCATCATCAGGTACAATGTTCAGGCAGATTGCTGATAAATGTAAAGATGAGAATCGTGAGTTTGCTTATTTACCAGTTGGTATACAACGTTATGGAAACACCAAGAGTCTGTTTAATATTGCTGATGAATTGGGAGTTAAATATTTGTTGGCAAAGGATATTTATGAAGCAAATTGGGGGGTGATATCACGATTGATAGATGAGTTTCTTTACAAGAAGGAGCATATCTACTTAACTATATGCTCTGATGTGTTTTCTTCAGCTTTTGCTCCTGGAGTAAGTGCGCCACAGCCTTTTGGTTTGCATCCTGAGATTACCTTAAGAATTATAAAGCATATTATTCAGTCAGGAAAACTATTGAGCTTTGATATTGCAGAGGTTAGTCCACGTTTTGATGAAGATAACCATACAGCTAAGTTGGCTTCTATACTTATTTATGGAATGATAAATACAATACTTAATGATGATAAGTGAAAATCAACAGACATTTTCAGTTCCTGATAATTACGTTAACTTAAGAGTTTACGGGGTTATTGTTGATAAACAATTTAAAGTACTTGTTAGTGACGAGTATCATCTGGATATGTACATGACAAAATTCCCTGGAGGAGCTATGGAGTTTGGCGAAGGTACAGTTGATTGTCTTAAGCGTGAGATTATAGAGGAAATTGGGGAAGAGATTGAGATAGTTGATCATTTATATACTACCGATTTTTTTCAGACCGTATTGTTTAATGATAAAATGCAGTTAGTAAATATATATTATCTGGCTCGTTTTGTTGATGAAGGGAGTGTAATATGTACTGATAAGAAGTACGATTTTGATCCGGTAAATGGGAGTCAATCGTTTAGATGGATAGATTTTAATGATTTGAATCAGGATATTTTTACATTACCGATTGATAAAAAGGTAGTTGAAATAATAAGAGAGAAACAGGATATAATTTTTAACTTGTAATAAAAATATTTATAAGATTTGAAGAAGATTGCTGTATTGGGACCCGCTTTTCCTTTCAGAGGAGGGATAGCTGCGTTTAATGAGAGGTTAGCAAAGGAGTTTGTAGATTCAGGAAACGAGGTTAAAGTATTTACCTTTACTTCGCAGTATCCTGCATTTCTTTTTCCAGGAAAGACTCAATACAGATATGATTCAGAGCCTAATCTGGATATTGAACGAGTATTGCACTCTATAAATCCTTTTAATTGGTTTAAAGCATCCAGAAAAATACTTGCATTTAAACCGGATATTGTAATTGTTCCTTTCTGGCTGCCATTTATGGCAATGTCACTGGGTACTGTATTGAAGATTTTGAAAAGAAGATCTGATGTAAAGATCTTAGCAGTTGTGCACAACCTGTTACCACATGAGAAGCGAATTGGTGACAGACATTTAAGTAAGTATTTTTTTAAGCATACAGATGCAGCAGTAGCTTTGTCGGCAGATGTATTAAATAAGCTCAATGATTTTGTAGATATACCATCTGTATATTCACCTCATCCTATATATGATATATATGGTAGTGCTATAAATAGAGAAGAGGCATGTAGAAATCTATCTGTTGATAGTAGTAAGAGATATATGTTGTTCTTTGGTTTGATACGTAAATATAAAGGTCTTGACATATTGCTTCAGGCTATGACAGATAAACGGATTGAAAATATAAATCTTATTGTTGCCGGAGAGTTTTATGATGATGAACAACAGTATAAGAATTATATTAAAGAGAATAATCTGAACGATAGGGTAAAGATAATGTCAGGTTATATTCCTGATTCCAAAATTCCAAGTCTTTTTAGTGTCTCAGATTTGGTAGTTTTGCCGTACAGATCAGCTACACAAAGTGGGGTTACACAAACGGCATATCATTTTAATAAACCAATGCTTGTTACAAAGGTTGGAGGATTACCCGACCTTGTGCATGATAAGAAAGCAGGAGTACATGCTGATCCAACTCCAGAATCGATAGCTGATGCTGTATACAGTTTCTATACAGAAGGGTTGGCAGAGTTAATAGTTAGTAAATTGCCAGAGGAGAAAAAGAGGTTTCAGTGGTCTGTATTTGCAAAAGTTGTGCTGAATTTAGAAGATGAGATAATCAAATAGAGTTTATTGTTTGGTTGAGTCGTGTGGGAGGGGAGAAAGTTTTATTGGAGTGTACTGTTCTGTTCACGAGTTTGGT
>DKJY01000070.1 GCA_002454955.1 Bacteroidales bacterium UBA6680 | reverse complement strand
ATAATCATCCTCGTGTGTGTGAATAACCATTCTCATGCTCCGTTTCATCTGCTTTTTACTTGTCATATGGAACTCGCATTCTTGGTATAAAAGTCTTTGTCCATACTCGTTTAATCACCGGTTTATATTAAAAACTAACCCTAAACGATTTAACAGCTGAATAACCAGAGCTATTACCTGCTTTATCAAATGTTTTAAGTCGCCAATAGTATGTTGTTTTCTCTGTGAACTTTGCATTATAACGTGCGTTGCCTGTTACAAGAGCTTTTGTTACAATATCTGCTTTCTTAAACTTATCTGTTTTTGATATTATTATTGAGTCAGATAGCGCACTACCACTATCTGCTGGTCTGGTCCATGTAAACAGAACATCAAACGATGTCTGAACAGCAGCCTCTGCTGGAGTAGATGGCTCTGATGCTACAGGGCTTTTTGTATCAACTGTTAATACACGTGTTGACGGACGCGAATTATTTGCACTATTACGTCCTATAACACCCCAGGTATATGTACCATCGGTAAGCGATACACTCTTCTTTGTACCATCAAATACACTTATATCGTCTACAAGTTCGCTTCCCCATCCGGATTTATAAATACGTAGCGTATAGTTTGATGCACCATCCAGTGGCTCCCAACGCATCTCTACATCAGCTTTATTTACTGCCGCCTGGTTTTCTGGAGTAAGTAATGCAGGCTCTACTGTTGTTATATCTTTACTCTCTTCTATTGTGAAGCTACGTGTTACCCATTCAGATTTTGACGATCCGTTTACAATACGTACACGCCACTGAAATTTACCCGCCGAAAGCACCTTCTCAAACCTTGACAGAGATATAAGAGTATCAACATAGAAATTTGTTATTGCCGAAAACTCACCTTTAACTACCTGAAGGTTGTAACGCTCAGCATCTTCATTCTCACGCCATTTAAACATTATTCCCTGCTCAGGTGAACTCATCTTATCAGCTGGCGATATCAACTCTAATTTTGCATCTGATACATCCTTCTCAAAGATATCTTCGCAGGCTGCAAACAGCAGTGCCGATACAACCATTATATATATTAATATTTTACTATTTTTCATATGTCTAAATTTGTTTTTTATTTGTCAGATAGAACTGCGCTCAATGCCACAGTACATCTAACTTTTTTGCTCAATATGTTTAATATTTTCTATATACATTACCATAATACAGGTTGTTTTTCCTGTCTTCCGGTACGTTTTACTGTAAAATCTGGTACTAACAATACTACCGCTCTTCCCTTTTGTTTCGTACTGCTTTAAAAGTTTCAGGAGATTAAATGTAGTACCCTCAATAGCCACCTTTGAGGTGAATATCCTATCGCTGCTCAGATCGTGAATATTAACCTCCGGAAACTCTGTTATGCGTACATTATGTCTTACACATAGTTTACTTATCTCAGACAGTAACAGCTCATGCGAGAAATCATCGGTAGCAATCTCTCCTATAAGTTGCGAGTATTGTTTAAGCGTAGATTTCATTACACCTATATTCTTTCCAATATCCTCGCTACCTTCAAGTTCTTTCTGTATCTCTTTATATTCGTTGCGCAGTGCTAATGTTTCTGATAGTGCTACATTCCATCCAATAAAGGCAAATACCACAGCCGATATCAGCAACAGGTATAGCTTAACCTCACTTTTTCCTCTTTTTGCCATTATCTATATCTTCACCTTTATTAATAACTACATTAAGTTTAAACTCACCGGGTTTACTATCGCCGGGCTGTACAAAATCAAGAATATATACCCGTTCAACAAGTTTGTTGTTTTTAAGTCTGTTTACATAGCGCTCAAAAGCGACATCGGTTCTGGCTGTTCCTGATACCTTAATTGTTCCGTAATTGTACTCAACACTCTTCTTAAATCGGTTTCGTTTAATTTCAGGTGCCGACATCCACCACTCTGTTAATGAAACCCCGGCTGGTGTATCTGCAAATACTCTATCGGCATAGTATGCAAAATCTCTGTCGCGTACTGAGTAGAATCTCTCAAACAGAGTTCGTTTATACTCAAGTTTTTTCTTTAATAACGAATGTTCACGCAGTGTACTCTGGTTAAAACTAAAACGGTTATCCTGTTCGGCACGTAACGATGAGTAGTAGTCGAACAGTAGATAGTTTACCATAAGTATTGTAAAGAACAGTATTAGTACAGACAGACCTGTAATTTTTATCATCCGTTTAAAGAAGACCTCTCTGTTTGTATCTGTCCAATCAACAGCACTGCACTCTGCACCTTTAACAAAGTAATTCAGAGCCGACAGATATGCGGGCACAGTTGCGGTATCAATACGTCCGCCTGATATATAGAGTGAGTGATCGCTATCTTTACTACGCGATACTCCGGTAACCTTACCCTGCTCTATTACAAATTGTAATCCATCAAATGCTATTGTCTCTACATTACTGTCTATAATAGCTGCATAGTTTATAAGTAGTGGTGCTCCAAGCGATATTCCTGCAATGGTAAAACCCATACCTCGCAACTCTTCTATAATATCATCTACCTTGCTTTTACGGATAACCGATATTACATAACCGCTGCTAAACGGAATGGTCTGCACATAAAATTGTGAGCTGTTAAAATCCGGAAAATGATCGTTTACTTTATCGCCCTTTTTTGCAATCTTATGTATTATTCCGCTACCTGAGAGGTTAACAACACAAGGATATGTTCGTTTTACCTTTTTGGGAATATCAATAGAGTTAAAGCTCCACTGATCATCTATATTGGTTTCAGATTTTTTGCGCTTTATATGTACTGCTTTGCCCGACGATACCCCTGAGGGGCTCAACGTTATGGTTAAACCCATAACATTTTTGCCAAGCCAGAATTTTTTATTGTACAGTTTATCAATCATCAGTTCAGGATTACCGGCTTAATAAATACATTAAGTTTATCGTTTGTCTTCTGCTTTGTTCTTGATGAGAACAACCACTTTATTATCGGGATACGTGCCAGCAAAGGTATACCTGTGCTTGAGTCTGTTTTAGACAGTTTCTCTATACCTCCAAGCAGAACCATCTCCTCGTTCTTAACCCTTATTGATGATACAAACTTACGTGTTATAGATCCCGGAGGTGCCGCTCCATCAAACTCTCTTGCTGTAAACTCCGATTGTTCAACCTCTATTGATAGTGTTATCTCTTCGCCCTCAGATACTATTGGTAGTATTGTAAGTTTTAGCTCGGCATCAAGTGGTTTCCACTCATAGCTACTTGATAATTGAGGATTCTGTGTTCCGTAATACTGGTTACGCTCCTCTTTGTAATATTTCTTCTCGCCACTTGTAAGTACTGCCTTGCGTCCGTTAAGCGTAGATAGTTTTGGTGTAGATCTTATCTTAAGTACCCCGTTGTTTTCAAGGGCTTTAATGCTCATATAGAAATTACTGGATACCTTTCCGATGCTTGTAGAGAACACCCCGTTAAATTTATCAACAATATTGTTAATACTCTTTGTACTTAGCGTATAGTCAACACCCGGAAAGATGGTTTGTGATGTTGGTGTAGGATTTTTACCTGTTCCTGCCCTTATGCCTGTCTCTATTGTGTAGTTCTTTTTAACATCAACAATAATTACCTCTATAAGGATTACCGGAATTGTTTTATCAAGCTCTTTTACAAACTCTGTAATCTGCTTAACACGTGGTTCTGGTCCTGATACCAACAAACTGTTGTACTCTACCAGCTCTTTTATCTCACATCCGCTTTTAAGTGCACGTGGTATAGCCATACTAAGACTATCTACAGAGCGGTGTGTCATCTTTATTATACTATTCTTAAACAGCTCTGTTTTTATCTTCTGACCAAATACCAAAACCCCATTATTATTAAGATATGTGTATGGTGTACCCTCTGTTACGCTAGTAAGGAAATCGTATAGAGATACCTTACGTCCAAAGAAATTTATCTTTTTATCTATTGGTTCCTGAAATACGTAGCTTATACCAAGGTTATCGCATATCTCACGAATAAGTGGCATAAATGGCTCATTAACCAAACTCAGCTCAATATTGTTGATATCTGTAATATTAACCTTTCCGCGGGGTTTATACTGTTGGTGTTCATCGTAACCACCACTGTTACTATTTCTGTTACGTGAGTTTCGTGATTTCTTAATCTTTTTGCTTAATAGCGTAAATCCATTATCGGCAAGTTTATATTGCAGCCCGTTTGCAAATGCCATACTTTGCATTGCATGGGCAAGAGGTGCATTACGTACATAATAGTTAATGCTCTTTGTCTCAATATCTGATGCTACTGCAACATTTTTACCTGTATGTGCCGTAATCAGGCGAACTACATCTGTCAATTTCTCCTGTCTGAAATCCAGAGATACACGTTGTGTTGTATCATTCCAAACAACTTTATCTATCTCAGGAGGGGCAACATATGGTTTATATATGGTTATAATATTACCAATAACCCTTACCGATAATCCATATTCGCGGCACAGGAATAATAGTATATCAACAGTTTTTACTCCTGTAAAGTTATTAACAATGGTTCCTGAAACGCTTGTATCAACATTAAGGTTAAGTCCGCTATTGTTTGCAACGCCTCGCAGAAACTCCTGTACCGGTATGTTGGTTACTGTTATATCTATTGTCTGGCTTAGTGCAGGCACCGAGTCTGAGAGCCCGCGCAGTTCCTTCTCTATATCTTTAAACTCCTTTTGGTCGGCAAATATATTGTTTACAATAGATGCTAAAATAATAACTATGCATATTGCTCTGTAGTATATTCTCATATCTGTCTGTCTATTCTTTATTATCAGGGAATCTCCCTCTTTATAAATGTTCTGTTTATAATACTATCTGGACATGTTGTTTGTCTGGTCAAGTATTATTGGGTATATCTCCTCTATTGATGTCTCTCCTCTGCGCAACAGGTCAAATGCAGCGTCAGACAATCGTGTTTTTTTATTCTCTTTAAAATAGTTGTTAATATCTTCGTTATCGTTTTTTATATATTTTGTTAACGACTGATCTATTGTAAGCATCTCATATACAGCTTTACGTCCTTTGTATCCGGTATAATAGCAGGCGCTACATCCAACAGCCTCATAGTGTTTATCAACAGGTGTTGGTATGTCGTATCCGGGTGGCATATGGTTTTTTGAGAATGGTTTCTCTGCCTTACAGTGTGGGCAGAGTACTCTTACCAGACGCTGTGCCATTGCCATATTTAATGTTCCTGTAAGCAGAAACGACGGTATATCCATATCCTTAAGTCGTGATACAATACCCCATGCCGAGTTTGTATGTATTGTTGACAAAACAAGGTGACCGGTAAGTGCTGCACGTATAGCCATTTGAGCCGTTTCGCTGTCGCGTATCTCACCAAGCATTATTATATCCGGGTCCTGACGCAGGAATGTGCGCAGAGCCTCAGCAAATGTTAGTCCTATACTCTCTTTTACATGTACCTGATTTATCCCTTCAAGTGTATACTCAACCGGATCTTCAACTGTTAATATGTTATGGGTCTCTTTGTTTAACAACTTAAGTGTTGCATATAATGTTGTTGTTTTTCCTGATCCGGTAGGTCCGCTGATAAGTATTATTCCGTTTGGTTTCTTAACTGCTCTAAGATACTCCTCCTTCTGCTCCTGATTAAATCCAAGATCGTCAAGGTTTATCTCAGATGCATCGTTACTTAACAGACGCAGAACAATCTTTTCGCCATGCAGGGTTGGTAACACCGATACACGAATATCAATCTTTGATCCGGTTTGTCCGAATGAGAGGCGTCCGGCTTGCGGCAGACGTTTCTCTGCAATATCCAGGTTAGATAGTATCTTTATCTTATTTATTAGTGTTGGGTATGTATCTGAATCAAGTACGTAACGCTCTATAAGTTTTCCGTCTATACGCATACGTACACGGCACTTAGTCTCGTATCGTTCAAAATGTATATCGCTACACTTTACGCGTGCTGCCTCATCTATCATCTGCAGAAGAAAATCATCTTCCTGCACACCCTCTATTAGTGTTGCACCTTCGGTTTTTCGTCCGTAATAACGTGCCAAACCTTTGTTAAGCAGTTTATCGTCTATTATCTCAACAATTACATTCTTGTTAAGTATTACGGCAATCTCCTCTGTCAACACATCAATATCGTCTCTGTTGGCACAATACACCGTTTGGTTATCGCCATCGGGCATACCCGGCAATATTTTATAGTGCCATGCCTGTGCTGCACTCAGGCTCTGTATAGCTTCTGTTCCTAACTCAATTAAGTCAGACATATTCAGACAATATTAAACTTATTAATAATTACAAATAGTGTTAAACATAAACTCATTACTCCTGCCAGAGGTATTGTTTTCCACCTGAATATTACTGCAAGCAGAAGTGATGTTGCTGATGATATTATTACATTTAAAACAAACATAACCGGAGGTAACATAACAGCTAATAATATTATCATCCATATATCGGCTCCACCAAATGCCTGTTTTAGCAGATTAGAGTCTTTACCTCTTTTTACTCTCCAGAATATTGTTATTCCGGCAAACATAAACAGCAGAAATAGTATATTTATTATATACTCAGGCAGATATAGTACTCCGTAGTTATTATAACTCCACAGTACTCCGGTTACTGATATTGTAACCAACAGCCACAACGAAAGTGCACGCTGTTTACTGTCTTGTATAAATGCATAAATCAGCTGTATGCAGAGAGTAATAGCAATAATCATCAATCTTTTACTATCTCTACAAGTTTTTTGTCCTGATTAATCTCCCAGACATTAAACTTACCGTCTCTGTCAAAATCTACAATAGCGGTAGCACGGGCAACAAATCCTTCAGGCCCTGCCTCTACAATCTCTATTCTGTAGTTTGCTGTACCTCCTTCGCCATTCAGCTTCTCCTGTTCAAAACCAATCTCTTCAAGATTATCTGAGAATCGTGAATAGGTAAAAAAGTGAGTGTTCTGAAGTGTGTGCAGGTGACTCAACTGAAGCTGTGCCTCTGTTGATTTTGCCTTTGATATTAGTGGCATTAATCTTGGAAGTGCCAACAATAGCAATATACCCACAATAACCAGTACAATAAGTAACTCTGATAGTGTAAAAGCTTTTAGCTTTTTTGACGATAGTTTTTGCATATGTTCCAGTTTAATTCTGTTTACCCCGGACATAGCTATATATTATGGTGCCAATAAGTGTATTATTACCAATTATATCCGGGAAAAATATCTACCTTCCTTTAGGAGGATGTTTTAATCTGTTCTCTTTTCCTTATCATTTGTCAGATAGAACCCGCATTTAACAGTCATTCTCCTCTATTAGAAAATACTCTGTTTATGCTTCGTTTCATCTTTATCACATAACCAATAATATATTGGTTATATATAATATTACTAACATATCTGTTTATAACAATATAGTTGTGATATAAAGGAGCCCGAAGTAACAAAAAACCAGCGAAATATTAAACATTATTAGGTTATTTTTTATCAAATCTGCTCTGCATAAGAGAAAATGCTTATATGATATGTTGTGTTCTTGTTGCAGATATAGGTATTGCAGATCAAGCATAAAAATATGTAATGTCTCTGATATTTTCTGATAGTGCAAAACACCATACAATGAGCTGAGAAAATTCGCGAATATATCTGTTCTTACTACACATCTTAAAAAAGATTCTCTGCAATAGAAAAACACGGTATAGTGAGTTCAATAAGATATGCATTAGCTGGTCTGTTGCAGTATACAGGCTAAAAAATTTTGTGGGAACAAAAAAGCATTGTACAACAACCTCAGAAGAAATGCTGGAGCAGATTTGTTGCAGTAAACAGGCTAAGATTTTTTGTGGGGAATAAAGAAACATTGCACAATGAACCATGAAAAAACGCAGGAATAGATTTGTTGTAGTAAATGAGTTAAAACTTTTTGTGGGAGTAAGAAAATATTGCTCAGCAAGATATAAACTGATAACGGGAATTGTTTGCAATCATAATAAACAATAATACAGATTATTAAAATTTATTTGTCTTTACTTGACTTTAATATTTTTATTGGTTAATTTAGTTATAGAACATTGATATTAACCATTACATTAAACATATGAAAACCATAAATTACCACCTTTTAACCCAGGACTCATTTTACACATTCGCAGTAAGTTTTCTGAACGCTATTATTGATAGTAATATTAATAATGCTGTACTTATAAGGTTACGCGATAGTATGAAAGAGAGACTTAATGAGCTCGAAAACAGCATGTATAAAGCAACAACATCGTCTATTACAAAGACTGTAAGTGCTAACGACAATCTGTTTAATAACTCGTTTCGTTCGTTGAAATATATTCTGAAAGGTTATGCCCTGTCGAAGAATGTTAGAAAGAGAGAGGCTGCAAATGAGCTTATATCTCTTATTGAACGGCATGGTTGGGATATGCATAAGGAGAGTTATAGTATTCAGAATGCTAAAGCTAATAACCTTATCAACGACCTTGATTCTGCTGAGGCTATACAGCATATTGCTACTTTATCTGTTGAAAATCAGGTTGAGGAGATAAAGGCAGATATCAAAAATCTTGAACATAGTATTAAGGAGCGTGACTCTTATATTACCGGAAACAACGGAAGAAAATCTGACGAGATTATGAAGGATATTAAGAGGATTATAAAGCAGGTAAACACTTTTATAACATCAAAGGTTACTGTTGAGGAGGATACCAGCTGGAACCCTATTATGTTAAGTATTAATCAGATTATTGACAGGGAGATGCTTGCTGCCAGGAAGCGCAGGAGCTGATAGAAAATATTTAGTTTAATTAATTATCATAAAACAGACCCAACAGATTCAGCAAAACCGGGTCTGTTTTTTTTGGGGGTATTATTCTGTGGCGACGTTGCACGCAACGTCGCCACAGAAGCCTGCAACGTCGCAACTGGAATATGTAGGGTGTATGTTGTGACGTAGCGCTACGTCACAACCAAAATCATCTAGTTTCGTTATATCGGCTATATTCTCTATCCAATAATCTTAGCATATAGTCTATCTCTTGCTGAGAAAGCCCTTTAGTTATCATCAAAAACTCATTATTATCCGAAGTAAAAATTTGAGTCATAGGTTTAGTACACATTTCCGGGTTACAGTATTGGAAACCTCTTATATGATTCAGGTTGAATCTATAGCATCCTTTATCATAATGATTCATCGCTATAGTGGATTTTATTTTCAACAAAATGGCATTTGTTCTAATGTCTTTACTATTGTTCCAGAAACTTATATCATTAGGAGTCTTGTTATAGATAAAATTTATGATTTCAAAATCATTCTCAAATCCGTTTTTCTTTAATTCATCCTGTATCAAATTATCGCTATCTAAATCTGGTATAAATGATGATATAAAATTAGCATCCCCTTTTATTATAGTTAAATGTGTATTGTCATTAAATCTTGCAAAGAATGTATCAAGAGATGATATTGGTATCTGTAATGAATCAAGTTTTATGGAGTTGTTAATTGTTATATTTTGTATACTCCTACTTTCCGGAATAGTATTTATATATCTGCTTTTTAAATTAATGTCCTTAATTATTAATCTTACTTGCAGATATGAAACACTTTTTATCACCAGAAATATTAAACCAATAAGTATAACTCCTAAAATAAAAAATCTTATTTTTTTTATTTGCCATATGGAACTCGCATTTTTAGTCATACTCATAATCTTCTCTTACTCAAAAAATATATCTGAATCTTTTCTTTTTATCCTTTTCCAAGGAAATTTCTTACTGCATTTAAATGTGAATTCACAGAACGGGTAACTCATATAGTATATTTTATTTTTTGCATAAAAATAGTATCTCTTGTCTCCTTTCTTCTCCAGAGGATACTCTGTATAACATTTTATTGTATCTGTATCCTTTACCCACTTACCATATTCAACTACTCTTTCTAATACAATAAATTTTCTTCTACTCCATCTGTTTGCAAAACGTAAATTCTGATATCTGTATGTTGAATCAGCACGCAGAGTCAGTATGCTAATATCTACATGATTTCCTGAAACTCCCCTACCTTTATTGTCTAGTTTATAATGTATTGACTGTGCAGAAAGAGTCATACTTATAAATGATACTCCTAATATTATTACATGCTTAATATGTCTAAGTATCATTTCTCAAGTTAATTTAAATGTATCTGTCTCAGAAAAACCCCATTTACAATATTACTATTTAAAAAGTTTGATTTCAAGAGTTGTGACGTAGCGCACTACGTCACAACCAAAATCATCTAGTTTCGTTATATCGGCTATATTCTCTATCCAATAATCTTAGCATATAATCCAACCACTCCGTTTCCTCCTGTTTCTCTTTACCATTGTACAGATACTTATTGGTAGATGAACCAGACGTGGCAAATGTAAGACCAAACGGATAGTAATTACTGGTTTGGGTGATATCATTTGTTTCGTTTACTGCTACACGGGTATTGCCCAAATGATCTTTTAGATGAAACTCATAGTTTGTTGTTGAGCCGTTTATATTTAACAGACCTTCTGAGCATATCATATATTCAAGCTTATCATCTGTATATACAGAGTTGCCAAGGTAATATTTTGTCTTACCACTTAGTTTGTTTGCCAACTTACGTCCAGAAGCATCATACACATAACCTATCTTATTAGCCCCTTTGGTTATTGAATATGGCAGGTTCAGGTTGTTGTATTTTATATCAGACAATCCTTTATTTGGATCAACTGTCATATTGCCATTGGCATCGTACAGATAATCACCAGAACCCTGTTTGAAACCATCCGTTGTTCCTGCATCGTTTACTGTTTTAAGCTGGTTACCGCTATTGTATTTGTAGGTTAGGTTATCCATAGACTCTAACTTGTGGTAATATTTACCAATTAGAGGTCTAACAGTAGTGCTATCTAAGCATCTTAAAACAGTTCCACTTAATAAATATAAGCAGAGCTGATATATGAAACAAACTCCTTATTACTACTCGTTAATCGAGATCTATAAAAACAAAATAATATTTTAGTTACTTTTATGTTCGGTTTGTTGATATCTATTATCTAAAGTAATATCCAGTCTACCACTAAAAATACCAAATAGTAAACAAAAAGTAAATATAACTACTGATATAAGATAACTTAGATACACTATCAATTCTAAACTTGCTATTTTATCTTTATTTAAGAAAAGATTAATGAATCCTAATAATATAAATATCAATAGCAACATAAATATTAATATAAATATGATCTTACTTAACAATTTTTCTGTTAAAACCACTGGCTTACTACCATTAACATTCTTACTAATCAATATCTTATAATCAGCTAACCATGTAATCATAATTATACAAATTGTAAAGTATAAAAACATCTTATTTGAATGATATTCCAGAATCTGAATAAATAATAATGGAACCATCATTAATATCCAGAAACCAGAACTAGCAATTGTATGCAAGGACATACGTTCTTTTAAAAAATTTACCATCTTACTAACTCCATTGATTCTTGTGTTGATTCTGTTAAATACAAAGTTCCTTCCAATGCTAATACAGAACATCCTACTACAGTAGATGCTTGCCCAGCCCTTCTGAACAGATCATATAATCCAGTTTATCATCGGTATATACAAAGTTGCCAAGGTAATATTTTGTTTTACCACTTAACTTGTTTGCCAGTTTACGTCCAGAAGCATCATATACATAACCTATCTTATCTGATCCTTTGGTTATTGAGTATGGCAGGTTCAGGTTATTGTATTTTATATCTGATAAACCTTTATTTGGATCAACTATCATATTTCCATTAGTATCATACAGATAATCACCTGAACCTTGTTTGAAACCTTCCGTTGTTCCTGCATCGGTTACTATTACAAGCTGATTACCGCTATTATATCTGTAGGTTAGGTTATCCATAGACTCTATAACACTTGTGGTAATATTTACCATTGAGCGCTCTAATGTACGTATATTACATAAAAACATGGTGTCTAAAATAATTTAGATCTTTCTGACAAAGAAAAATATTGCTTCTCTCTAGAACCATTATAAATGAAAGAAAATTATATGTCTCATATTTGTGCATTATAAGGCATGAAAAACCCACTCGTATTTTTACAAGTGGGCAAATCATATATTTTACATTATCTCAATGCAAGATCCTAAAACTACCATATACTTATCCAATAAATAATTATATTATCTGTATCATTGAATGCAACTCCTCTAGTATAACCATGTCTCCATTTTTCAGGTAATACATATTTAGAATTGCTTAAATATTTTTCATCAATATACTTGCCTGATTTAGCTTCTATAACATTTATAGAAAATTTATTATTTAAGCCACAAAACTCCGTCCCTCTGAATTGTTCAAAATCAAATACAGGAATAGGCAAACTTATTGCTTCTTCGATATTCCTCTTCACTTGATTATTTTTTTCAGAAGTTTCCTCAAAAGTATAGATTTTACCATCTATCTCAGCTTCTATTGTATATGGAAATAGTAATAATAATGTTGAATCCAAAGTGTTATATGATTTTATAATAACATCCCTTAATTTCTTAGTTTCGGAAATATATTCATCCTTATTAAAATATTCATAAAGCATCAATGTATTTGCTCCAAAACCATAACTTTTTCCTTCATATTCATCTATAACATTACTACTTACTCCATATTCTATTCCGGTAATATCTTTTGGAAAGTGAGATATAAGTTCGTTAGGAAAAAAAGATACGCTTTTCTCATAATCACTGTTTATAATCTTGCTGCCGCATCCAAAAGGAACAACTAATAGCAATATTGCAACCAACACTTTATTTTTCATTATTTTATTTTTTTTAATTTCCCTGCAATCATTTCTAATGTACTCTTAGATTTCATAGGAACAACTGTCATATTGCCATTGGCATCATACAGATAATCACCAGAACCCTGCTTGAAACCTTCTGTTGTTCCTGCATCAGTTACTGTTTTAAGCTGGTTACCGCTATTGTATCTATATGTTAGATTAACTATTTACTCTAGTTAATGATGCTGTGATTTAAAACATAAACCTATAGGAATAATACTCCCAATATTTAGATCAGGAGTATTATTATCGAACTATATAAAATCAAAAGAATATTATTATTGGACTATTTATTAAAATCAGTTTGCAAGATTGCATTAAACAACTTATCGAGAACATCTTCTGAACAATACATTATATCAGAAACAATTATTCTATCAGTAAAATTATTAACTGTAATAGAGTTATTTTTATAATCTATTTTTAATTTATAAATAGGTATAGTAATACTGTCTTCTTTAGTATAATCTGTAACTTTTGATTCTCTTCTTAATCCACAAAACAGATCATTAGATTTTCTATAAACCAACTTTACAGAATCTTTATTCATTACTTCTATTTCTTGAATCAGTTTATTACTTATTTTTTCTCTTTTATTTGCTCGGTTTTTTGTTTTCTTTAAAAAATAACCTTCAAGAGAATTTCCAAAAGAACAAAATGTTTGATTTTCTTTTTTTCTTATATCTGAACCTGTAATATAAATGGTATTCATTTTTATTGAATCAATTCCATTTGAGGGCAAATAGCAAGCATTAATAAGATTTAATGAATCATTAAAAAAATATATATGATAATCAAACGAATTCCAATCATTACTAATATTTATTATTAATCCAATTCCCGACTTCGTCAGGAAAAATTGTTCTACTCTCTTTACTATATCAACAGTAATTCTATCGTCCCTATTTATTAACTCATAAGCACGTTTATTTTCATTGCAACCAATAAGAATTAATATTATAGAAATACTTAAAACATATTTATACATACTTATAGATCTCCAAGTTTTATAATTTCCTTTGATATTTTGATAGCTCTAAGGTGCCCATTACCAGGCAATCTACTAGCCTTTGTTTTCAAATATATTTGTTTCCCAATCCTATGTCCTAATTTCTCTGCATATTGAGTACATGTTGATTCTGATGTAAATTCTTTTTGTTGCAAAGATTCTAGTCCATCAAACCCAATCCTAGCAGTAGCCCATCCTTGACCAGAACGTCCAGAAACCAAACCTGCTGCTACATTGCCTACATCTCTTGCAGAAGCAAATATTGGTTTTCCATCCTTTTCTCCAAGTATTGGCATACCTCTATAATAATCATCAACTTCACTATATGCTTCACCTGTTCCATTTGTTCTTTTAAAATCCCATTTCTTTCCTCCAGTAGCATTTGCCATATAATATGGTAAACTTGGATCTCTTGCTAAAATATCTTTATTTAGAAAATTCTTCCCAGATTGATCATTCGGATCAATTGTTCCATGCCAAGTCCCATCACCAGAACCGGGAGAGGATTCTCTGTCTGAAAAGTAAAATGAATGAGGTGTTGCTGAATAACCTATTACGTCTCCTGTTCTTTCATAATTATCATCTGATTTTTTTTCTACAACATATATTCCATTATCACCATCATAAGCATCTCCTCCTACAACAGTATAAGTACCATCATTGTTTTCTATAACGTCAGTACTTACATACATTCCATTTGGATCAATATATTTTGAAGGATTATTCATCACATAGTTATATGTACTCCATTGATAATACTTCTCAGCCAACGGATCAATATTAAACCACCTTCCCAACTCTTTGTCCAGTTGGCATGCTCCAAAGTCGATAAATCCAGTCTCCTCTTGTAGCTCTTTACCATTATAGAATAAGAAAGTGTCCAAAGTCAGGACACCTTCACCTTCTTTGTTTTAATTATTCTCTAATGACAGGTAAGAGTTAATAAAAGCTTGTTTAATGTACTTCTCTTTCAATATATATGCCTTTTATATTTCTGGCAAAGACCGGAATATTTTTAAACTCATCGCCTGCTCTCCAAACAACTGTAGATACAATCCTTACAACAAAATTATCTGGAGGCATTGCTGACATATTTTTTATCTTATCATCTATTTGAAAACAGTATTCCTCTCCAACTCTAAGTATAATATACTTTTCCAGATCAGAGATTTGTTGCTTTTTTGAAATTATTACTAATGTATCTGATTTATTAGAATCAATCCCTATTATCTTATACCCATCAATATATTCAGTTATACTATAAATAGTTAAACTTCTTTCCTGAGAAAACAAATATGAGATCATCATTAATAACAATAAAACGCATCCTATTTTTTTCATATCTACTTTATTTATATTTAAAGAGTCTTACTTCTGGATTTAGAGAAGCTGGTAAATTAGGACTATATGGGAACTTAGAAATATAGATTCCATCAGAACCTTGTGAAACATTAAGAAGTTTATAACGCGGATCTAACTTAACTGCTTTATTATGGGCATTAAGATAAGCTTTTCCATTAGCCGTTTTATTCACAACATCATCAAAGGTAGGAGCTCCTGCCCCTGGAGTTTCTTTCCCTCCAACATAAGCTTCCAAAACCTCATGTAATACCGTTGTCCCTTTGGGGCTTCCATTCATTTCTTCAATCTTCTTCGTATGGATAGGATTAATTGTTTGTTTAGCAACGACCTTTCCATTTTCCTGTTTTTCACTTCCATCAAAAGCTCCGCCAACAAACCAATTGTTACTATCCGTATAATTACTCTTTGTAGCTTTAACTTTTACTTCTACTTCATCTGAATTTATTGCCTCCAATAAAGCTTTATCTGCATCCGTTTTAGCTTTACCTTTTGCTGATAATTTACCTGTTTCAGAATCTCTCTTTATTTTTAAACTTGTCGACTTATTAAGTTGTTTTGCAACCTCATCAGCTCCTTCTCCATTTATATATATGGTAGCAGCCATTCCTGTTGGATCAATAAGTTTTATAGGATTACCATGAACATAATGGTATGGTGTCCAAGAACTGAACTTCTCCGCCAACGGATCAATATTAAACCACCTACCCAATTCCGGTGTATACATCCTCGCTCCATAATCCAACCACTCAGTCTCTTCCTGTTTCTCTTTACCATTGTACAAATACTTATTAGTAGATGAACCTGACGTGGCAAATGTTAGACCAAAAGGATAGTAGTTGTTTTTTTGAGTAATGGTGTTACTCTCATTTACTGCAACTCTTGTGTTTCCTAAATGATCCTTCAAGTGAAACTCATAGTTTGACTCCTTTGTGATTGGATTAATATTCAATAAACCCTCCGAACAGATCATATAATCCAGTTTATCATCTGTATATACAAAGTTGCCAAGGTAATATTTTGTTTTACCACTTAACTTGTTTGC
>DKJY01000071.1 GCA_002454955.1 Bacteroidales bacterium UBA6680 | reverse complement strand
ATCATCCTCGTGTGTGTGAAAAGCTTTTGCTCATGCTCCATTTCATATCTGACGTTTATTTTGTCATATGAGATCAAAATGATGATCTCTCTATCCACCAATTATTACATTCATACATCCCAAAGATATTGTTCCGCCGTGCGCTGTAGTATCGCCCATTCTGGCAGCAGGTTTACCACCTATCATAACCGTAGCCGACCCTTTAACAATACTATCAGGTGGTCCTACACATATACACATATCGCCCATTACCGCAGCGGGCAACTTACCTATAAGTACATTAGGAACGCATGGCCCTGATACCGGCCCTCCAACATGTGGTATAGGTGCCGGAAATGCCGGGGTTTGCATAGGGCATGTGTGCATATCTGTTATTCTTGCTGCTGGTGGCATATCTCTATCTTTTATATGTTTAGTTAATCATTACCATTCCGCCTTTTACTGTTGTCTGACCTGAAGCTGACAGCTCGGCAGAGGCATTACCTTTCATTGTAAGGCTTGTATCAGCTGCCCCCTGAACAGCCATGCCTTTTATATCGACTGTAGCATTGCTCTTTATCTCTACATTTGATACAGCACTTATACTTACCTTACCTTTTGCATCTATTTTTATATCCTTTGGCGACGACATTGATATACCACTATCATTAAGCTCAATAACATTACTATTCTGATCTTCAAGCTTTATACCTTTTGCATCGTCGCTTATTGTTACAGTATTGTTTCCGGGTGTTAGTATTGTAATTACTTTCTTCTCCTCATCAAACTCTATCTTCATTTTCTCGCGGGTAACAATAGCCTTTGTATTGTTTTTTGCTTCTAGTTCGTACGGAGGAGTATGTTTACTGCTATAGAGACTACCAAGTATAACCGGAAACCGTGGATCGTTATTAAAGAATCCGAGTATCACCTCATCGTCAATCTCCGGCAAGAAGAATGAACCGGACTGATTTGTTCCGTAAAAGTTAGATAATCGTGCCCATACAGAGTTTGTATCACCATTCAGTATCGGGATATCTACCTGTATTCTGCTCTCTCCGTCCGGATCGCTATCAAGTTTAACAACTTTACCTATCTGTAATCCCTCTATTCCGGGCAGCAGACCTGATGCTGATGCCGATTTTACATTCTCTTTCTCTACAACATAATCATCTTTTAAGCCTAATACAGCTGTTGTTTTCCAATCTCCTTCAGAGATATCATGTTCAACAGAACCAACATAAACATTACCTTCGAATAACTTTCCTACACCTACAATTTTAATTATACACCCTTGTTTAACTTTTGCTGTACCTCTTAGTACAATCTCTCCACTATACCTTGATAATCCCTGTTTTAATAATAAGGAATCTGCCCAGACCTTAAGCATCCCCTCTTCAAGTGGTATTCCTGCTTGTAAGCATACTTTGTCTGCTCCGATAGCTTTAGATAAATCATTTTGCGTTACATCACCTTGTTTATTCAGTGAAGGAGAAGAGTCTCCTGAACTAACTAATTTTTGCTGAGAAGGATCCCAGCTAAATGCAGTCACATTTCCTGGTTGATCTTCAGCACTTATTTCAACTCTAAACTCAATTATATCATCCCCAAATGTTATTTCATGAACAGGGTTTCCGTTAACGTCAGGCTTTTTAATACCAATTTCTTTCGCATCTGATATTACAACCATCCCGTTAATATCTGCCTGTGATAATACAAAATCCCAATCAGTAGTATAGTACTGAACCAATACTTTATGTGTATAAGATGTAGGTTCAATATCAAAAGAAAGGTCAGAGTATTTTCCAAGTATAGATTGCATAATATCACTATCCTTTATCTCTTCGAATACCTTGTTTCTTCTTCCGTATGTTGTTTTAACAGAGTAATCCATGCACTCCACTTCAAGTATTGAATCATCCTCTGAAGGAGAGTTAAGACCATGTTTTATTATTATTCCATTAAAAATTGTCTTCTCTACATTGTCATAACCTGCATCAACTCTAATATCATTTCCTATATTGAAATAATTCATATCACTTAATGGAAAATCCTTATCAGGCATTCTTCCATCAAGAAATCTCAGTTTTGCACTACTGACCCTATTGATCTCTTTAGTAATATTCAACGATATAAGAACACATCTTGTATCAACTTTTTTTCCATCACTGTATATTGTAGTGGTTACAAGTTTACTTGAATTCTTTTGTGGTGTATCAGCCATCTTTTCTTATTGGAGGGAACAGTAAACGCATTCCCTGTTTAACTTTTCTAAAACTTGACAATCCATTTACATAAGCAATTTGCCTACAATAGGCTGTATCTTTGTAAATATTATAACACAATTTCTGTATATTATCACCAGCTTTAATCTGTATCAGATGAGACATATCTGGTGAATTGGCATTTTCTTTCTGTTTTCGTTCTTCGCAACTTGTATACCCAACAAAATCAAGATCTATTTTAGCTCTGAGAGGTATTCCACTGGGAGTAAACAGAGTATAATCTATTTTAAAACTTGTTAATCTTCCGTTAAATATCATCTTACCCCAAATAAGCTGTACATACTGAGGCTCATGAATATCTCCATTAAAATCGTATACAGTCTTCTTTAATTTTTTTATCTGATCTACAATCCCATTTGAGTTATAAGAATTAGAAATAACCCCTGTTGCATCTAATATTATATTAAATCCTATATTCTCAGTACCATATCGTTTAAATTTTGGTCCTGGAAAGGTTCCTCCATAATTCTCTTCTCCTTGATACTCTATTTTATGTTCATGCTTATAGTTCTCTGGATTTATCATTAAGTCATACTCATCACCTGATGGTGATGAGTATTTATTATTTTTAAAAGCCTTTATTTTAAGTTTAATAACTCTTCCTGTATCAGCCATTATCTACTCCTCCTATACCTTTCTTTTCTTTCAATAAGAAACTTTACCTCAGATATAATATCTCTCTTGATCTTCCTGATAATCTCAGGAGAGATACTGTTCTTACGTCTATCGTCAATAACCGTAGATACAACCTTTATCTCTTTAATCTCTATTGCCATAGTTTAACCTGTTGTTTTATTACGCTTTACAGTGGTATAGCTAAACTCTACAGATTCAATAGCTATCTCATTTTTTTGTGAATCAAACGACTCTATATTCCACTTTACCGGATAAGCATTGCTAAACAACCATGAATCAACAATATCACCATTCGGGTTAAGCAGATTAACCTGAACCGATGATGTTGCAAATGCTTTAGAGAAATCGCTCTCAAGCGTGGTGCGTAACCAGTTTACAAACTTGCTTTTGGTTGACGTCAAGCCGCGTTTAAGAACCAGATTACCATGTTTTATCCGTTTAGGAAGCTGATGTGTAAATCTGTTCTCTCCACCTTCTGCAACCGATTCAGTCTCTATCTCTGAACCTATACCTGATACCTCTTTAAAGCTGGATGCCTTAATATGAGGATCGTCAGGGAACGAAACTGAGAAATAGAAGGCTACCGGCGGGTAGCCTCCTTCATTACCATAGTCATTTTTAAATTCTGACATATATTATCCGTTTGCTATAACTACACCCTCATGGGCTAGTTCTATAGTTTCAACAGCAACCTCATTACCATCAGACTTAAGGTCTGTACTGGTAATCTTTGTAGGCCATGCATTAGATAGTGTCCATGTCATGGTTTCGCTACCACTCTCGTCAAGAAGCTTAATTGTAACTGTTGTTCTCTCAATAGTATTAAGCTTAATTTTATTAAGCCAATCCCAGAACTTGTTATCTTTGGCAAATACACCCTTTTTAAGGGTAACATTACCATACTTCTTAATACCAGGCATCTTAATTGTTGAGTGCACCTTATTATCGCCATGACGATACTCAATTATCTGTGCTTCAACATCCAGCCCAGAAACTTCCTGAAATGAGACAACGCCTCCTCCTGAACCAAGGTCTACAGAGAAATAGAACTTCGGCAAAGGCCATACATTATCTTGCTTATCTCCAGCCATATCTTATATTCTTTTTTTGTTATTAATTAATTATGATTTTTGCATCTGTTGTTGGAATGTAATTTCAATGAACTCTGCAGGTCGTGTAATAGCAACCAAAACAGTAATTTTCATTATTCCTTCAAGAATATCTTCAGGAGTCATTGTCTCTCCTAAACCAACATGTACACTAAATGCATCTTCAGGTGTAGTACCTGCAAGTCCACCACGTTTCCAAATACCTGTAAGGAAATTGCTTATCATTCCTTTCATAGTACCCCATGTATTTATCACATTTGGTTCAAATACATATGCTTTACTAGCTATCTTAATACTCTCTTCAAGCATTATCATTGTTCGCCTAACATTTATGTATCTCCAATCAAGTGAGTTGCCATCAAGTGTACGTGCACCCCAAACAAGGGTTCCTTCTCCAATAAACGGACGTATAGCATTAATAGCTTTTCCATTAAGCGGAACATTTAACTCTTCCTGATCGTCATGTGTGATATTTATAGCAGGAGATACTACAGAGTTCATACTAACATTAGCAGGAGCTTTCCATACACCACGTGTATTATCTGTCATGGTATATATACCAGCCATTGCTGGTCCCGGAGGCATAAGGTTCAGTTTATCTTTTACCGATGTAAGCACAGAGTTAAACAACGGACTAACCTGAATTAAGATCTTATTCAGCAAATCTTTATCAGTATCAGAAAGATCCTCGCTTGCAATATTATTTATTTTCTCTTCAAGCTCAGCTTTCTTAGCTTCATCCATCTCTTTACCTTCAGGCATCAATTCCTCTTTAAGGATTGTTTGTAGTACATCTTTATTTAAGATATTTTGATAACTAAGATCCTTATCCTGAATAATTGATGTATTAATCCAAGGGTAGTAACTAGCTCCAAAGTCAAGGAAGTTAGTTCCGATATTATTTCTAAAATCTAATACACGATCGCCATCAGGATCTTGCCTGTCCTTATATCCTTCCCAGATATCAAGAATAGCGAATCTGTTCTTCATTTTATAACCACAGTGACCAAGCATAGCCTGTTGAACCTTCTGACTGTTATCCGCATCAAGAAGAGTAGTTTCCGGGATAACAACCATGGTAGGTTCCTGCTCACGTATAAGTTGATCTATACCCATAGTCATCTTATCAGAATCAAGATCTTCAGTATAATTACCTACTGACACTATGTAACATGCACCTCCTCCGTTTGCATAAAACATAAGCATACTATAGTACAGCAGATATTTACCACCATCGTGACTAACGCTATACTTTTTATCTCCAGACATAAAATCGGGTGCAGTGTCGTCTGTAACCTCATTAATTGTGAAGCCCGGATCCGGAGCACCACCGTAATATGTATGAAATTCAGCCATAGAGGTAATACGCCATGGTTTATTAAGCAACGACTTATTACCGTTAGCGGCTTTTTCAGTGTGTCCGATAAAAGCAGGAACTGCCGTAGCAACTTCAACTACTGAATTCGGAAAGGCGTTTTTTTCTACAATATAAACGCCGGGTGTTTTCATTGTTCCCATAAATTTAATTTTACAGTTAGAAATAAATATATTTTGTCACTACTCTTATATTATCACTTGTGTTACTATCTGAGAAATCTGTGACGGCCGGATAATCTACAGATGCTAATAGTATTCGTTTGGCTTTATTCTTCTCCTCAAACAGATTTATACGATAATCATACTCCTCTCTAAGGTTAATGGTCTCTTTTACCATTGTAACATATGATTTCTGTCCATCAGGCATATCATGCCCGTCAGGATCATCAAACTTGAGCTTACCACTTTCCTCTTCTAGATATACACGTTGCTTATTATTAAATGCACGTGGTATTAACACATACTCCCAATGTGACTTATTACTACCAAACATTACTTTTACATCTACAGCACTGTTCTCTTTTGCATCATCTAACTGAAAGATATCTTCAGCTAAATTCAGTCTCAACATAGCGATACTGCTATTATTAACCTTATACTGTTCGTTATCAATCTTACACATAATGGTTTTATCTGTATCTGTAACCCCAAACTGTATTAAACGTTGCTCTTTAACAGTATCAACTCCAGTTGTACTAAATAGATACTGTACATGTGGTTTATATCCTGGCCAGTTTGTATACAAGAAGAACTCCGGATTAGTATACTCAAGATAGAAATCAAATTTTATATCACCAATCGCTATTACAGAGTTAATTCTCTCAATTCCAAAATCGGTTTTATGTGTACATATTAACCATCTGTTTTTGTATTCTCTCTTCAGAAACAGTTCAAAATTATACATATGCCTGGAGCACTCAAGTGTTGGTACAAGGTTAATATCCCTGCAACATGCATCACGATAGTAATCGTGAATAATCTCTATTCTGTATAGTTCTATAAAATCACTCATTTTTTAACAGTTCCGGTTGAATATTCTCATTAATGTGTCTTACTCCTGCTAATTCATTAGAGTCAACAGTAAGCATTCTTATTTTACCAACTATTGACGGATAGTATCGTCCTCCCATAACACTCCACAGGTTTGTGAGCTCCTGATAGTTTACATTTACTGATTCAACAGTTATCTTAATTCTGCTTGGTTTGCCAGAATGTGTAACTGTATATATACTTTTGCTCTGAAAAAACTCAATTACACTTGATAGTACTCTGAGTGATTGCAGATACTGTTTATCATTAAACATTGCAGCCACAACAAAATATAGATTCAGATGCCATGGCGAATTATTTAAGGATACCTTTTTGTCAGATATATTACGATATACAGGGTTTATCCCCATTGATGTTTCGCGCTCTATATTCAGCAGAGATAACACTATTCTGTTCTGGTTATCTGCCGACTCTACAGCTGTGTCCTGTCCTACAGCTGCCACAACAACCATATCTTCTGGTGTATTATATATGCGCTTAAGATATTCGTTTAGTTTATCTGCAAGTGTTTTAAATGAGCTATAGATCATATAAAGACCTCCTTTTCTCGCTCTTTACACATAACTTTAACATCGTATAATGAGATAAACTCCTCTACAGAAACAAGTTCAAATCCCTGAATATCCTGAATAAACCTTACATTGTTAACTCCATAGGTCTCTTTAAGTTTATTATACTTATCCCAGGCTTTATATGTATTGCCCGTTGTAATAATATTGTATAGTAAACGCTCAATAAGATAGTATCTAACAGATATCTTAGTAATACGTCTGTTTACCGCCTGCCTAAACGACTCTAATCTGTATCGGCACAGATCATACTCACCGTCAATAACAAGTGAATATATCTCAATAAGTCTGATATTCAACCCTATATTATCTGGTAACGAAAACAGTTTTGTCTCTCCGGAAATAAGGGATCTCATTTCGTGGTATTTACCATTCCAGAACAGGATTAGACACTTAAAGTATCTCAACAATCCTATATCGTTCGGATTAAGAAAGGCAGATCTATCCGATAACATATTGCTATATACAGTATTACAATCCTCTAAACAACCGTCGAGAAACGATGCCATGAACCTTATTATATTCATCTCCTTTCTCTGTTCAACACGCATCTTATAATCACTATTTATTGCGTTAAACACATCTACATTCTCATTATATTTGCGCAGATAGAGATTGAGATTAGCTTTATATATTAGGCACTCCAATTCAACATCTTTATAATCCGGACATTTCTTGTATACATCAACAAAGAGCCATTCGACTATTTCTAGTGCCTTTGTGTAGTTTCTATCTCTCCACTCCTTTTTTATGACCCTTCTCTTTGGTATTACAATATCTCTGTAATAATCGTGCATAACTCCACTATCTGTATCTGGCTTAGCACTATTCATATTCTCACTGTTTATTCCTGATTTATTAAATCCTGCCATCTCCATTTCACCAGTAACTCTTAGCTCAATGGTTTTTAAAATACTTATTGTATCGTCATATAGTATATTATCATTTGCAGAACCCAGAGCGTGTTCAAGTCTCTTAAGAAGTTCGTTATAAAGTAATCTCTCTGATATAAAACTATCACCAGATAAGAATCGGCTAACCTGATTCAGTTTTTTCCGACAATCATCAAACATCTCGTTTTCAAGATAGTACTCAGCTAATAACAGATTCCTGTAAAGCATATGTTTACAATTTTTATCCTCAGATTCTGAACAGCTAAGCAACCTGAAAAGTATAACAGATTCAATATCGTTTCTTAATCTGCGTTTTATCTGAGAAACAGATCCTTTAGATACATTATTTCTCTCATCATTTGCATTATCGTTTGCTCCTGTTGCGACTCTCTTTAATCTTTGATAAAACTTCCACCGTTTAGATTTGGCATCTAACTTTAACTGATAATACATATCGAGGAATGACTTATCAAATATGCTCAATCTATTGTAAATGTTTTTAAGTTTATGCATAAAAGTGTGGGTTATGGTTCTATATGTTAATTTCGTAAATATTAATAACCTTTAAAACTATATTTATGTATAAAAAATCAGATTTGTTACAGATACAATTCAAACTAAATCACTGTTCATCTGTTTATTAAATGCATTTTAGTTACACTATTACTTATATACAAAACATTAATATTACAGTAAGATGATGTTGTAATTAATTACACTATACCGAATATATATTAAGGTCTCTGTATCTGTTTTCGGGAGATCTTCACTAACGGATAAATTGCAGCCAATGCAACAGGTAATATTAGCAGATAGATACTTGATGAATTGTCTGTATTTATAAAGATCAACTCTTTTGACATCTCTGCAATCATGAACATAGAAAGTATGAGGATTTCCAGAATCAGCATAAACAGAAATATCATAACACCTAATGAGTGCCTCTTTACAATTGTTTGAAACGAGCAAACCCTATAATAAAATATTGGACTTATTAGCAAACCTACTATTATTATAAGTATTGCAAACATATAGTACTCCCATATATTATCAGGATCTCCTCTTTTAATAATTGTGCCTATTAAACTATCTTTCTCCTTTTCATTATAATCTCCTAATGTAAATCTAGACATCAAAAACTGATTATATACCCTACGGAATATCATAGTTGTATCTGTTGACTTACTGAATATTCCAATTTTTGACTTACTAAAACCAAACTGATTGTAATCAGCAAAGTATATACTATCTGCATACTGAAGTATACACGATAAAAATGGTGTTTCTGCTTTTGCTCTCTCCGGTAGTGTAATATAGAGATTGTATTCATTCTGTTTTGTTCTATTGGCAAGATTACTATTTACAAGTGATATAGATTTTATAAACTGTACGAATGCTCTTCGTTTATTGAATGAATAATCGGGAAAATATATGTTTATTCCATTAGGATTTCTTAATCGCTGTCTTCTGCCTGACTCTTTACGCATATCATCACGCTTCATCATAGCAAATATATTCTCTATGCACCTTATTTGTGATGAATCAGATTTAAGTAGTATATCAACGGCCTCTCTTCCTCTGCAGAAAACCAATAGATCTGCAGAAATATGTTTCATAGATTTTGAGTCGATAATATTTATATCATCCCAATCGTTTGTTTGGCTAGCATTACCACTATACGGGTTAACAATATAACCTATATATCCGAATCTATTTATATTATTTACTTTTTTATTAAATACATCTTTATATGATGCTCCCATCCAGAAAGGATATATCATATAGTCATATTTTCTCTTACTATTAACCTGATTACTATATGTATATATCTCATTATATCTTTGCGAGAATTTACTACGAATTCTTACCCACTCTTTAGAACTTCTATAACCATACGGTATATATCGATCGTATGCCTTTAGGAATGTAATGGTCTTTATTAAGCTCTGTTCTAAAGGCTTTTTTGGAGCAGGTTCTTCAATCTCTACGCCAAAGCTGTTATAATCGGCATAATATAATTCATCAACCGCTTCCTTTATAACAGAAAGTTTAACCTGATGTGTTTTAAGCTTGAACGGTAATGTAACATTTATTGCAAACATTCCTTTACCATATCCGGTTACGCTCTGAGCATACTCTGTAAATGTGTTTACAAAATGCAGTAAATCATTAGTCTGACTTACATTAAACTCAGGGAAATATATATTAACACCATCGGCTTTTCTGCTCTTTTTACGCTTACGCTCTACTCTTGTAAAAAACTCTTTAATACATATATTTTGTAATGAATCAGATAATAAAAACTGTTTGGTATGTTCTTTACTCCTGCAAAAAAGAATAAGATCAACAGGTATATCTTTAAATATTTCGGCATCTACAACATTCTTTACAGCCCATGAATATGTTGTTATAGATTCTCCTGTTTTACCATTCAGTATATAGCCCAAATAACCTAATCTTTTAATCTTCCCTAACTTTGTATCGACTGGTATATTCTTAAATTCTCTTCCCATCCAAAACGGATATATCATATAGCTATCATCTGCACTTGCCAAGTGATTAAAATAGTATCCCATTTGTGCCGACAGTGCTGGTGTTTTCTTTATGTATTCATCCCACTGCAATAGTGTGCGATGTTTCATCGGTGCGTAAAGATCATAAGCCTCTAGCAGTGTAGCATGGTCGTTCTTTGCCGATACAGCAAACAGTGCTAAGACTATTAAAAGTGATATAATATATAGTTTTTTACAAGCACTTGATATCATTGTGGTATATGTTTATGTTTTCAAATCCGATTAAATCATTTTTCCCTCTTTATAAAGTTCTTTTCTTATCCCCTCAAATAACAGTGCCATATCAACAGTGGTCATTTGCCTTGATACAATCTTTAGTGCGCAATAACGCACAACATTTGTCATTGCTCCGCCCGATAATTCAAACTCAGAAGCTATACTTTTAATGTCAACACCACCATTCTCAATCCACAAATTGGGTAACATCTTCTTCCATAGCTCATACCTAAGATCAGAATCAGGCAGAGGGAAATATATTACAGACTGAAATCGTCTTGCAAATGCTTCGTCGATATTTGACTTTAAATTGGTTGCCAGCACAACAACTCCCGGGAAATCTTCAATACGCTGTAACAGATAGGCAATCTCCTGATTAGCATGCCTGTCGTTAGAGTTTCCGGTTTGTGTTCTCTTACCAAACAGTGCATCGGCTTCGTCAAAAAATAGTATCCAATTCTTATTTATCGCCTGATCAAATATATTGGCAAGGTTTTTCTCTGTCTCTCCAATATATTTTGATATTATCATAGATAGGTCAACCCTATACACATCCATTAGGTTTCTCTTACCCAAAAGTGTTGCAGTAAGTGTTTTTCCTGTTCCGGGAGGACCATAAAAAAGGCATCTGTATCCCGGTTTAATAATATTGTTAAGCTGCCATTTATCAATTATTGTATTCTTTGCTGCAATCCAGGTATTTATATCTTCAATATCATCTATAACCTCGTGCGGAAGAACAAGGTTCTCCCAATTAAGTGGCGTTGTAACACGTTTGGCAGGAAAACTTATACTATAATCGGGCTTATGCTCTTCGCCAGTTGTTAAACGTGTAAGAAACTCTCCGGTTACCTTTATAGCTCCACTAAGAAATGGTTCTCCAGTACCTACATTATCTATTATAAGTATGTTGTTCTTATAAAAGAAATGGTCACGATCAAATATTCTTAGCAATTCAAATCGTTTCTCGATATTATTTCCTGCCAAGATAAATGCTGCTGTTTCGCCTGTTGGAAGGAATCCTGAATGGTTTTTACCACTCCATCCTCCAAATTCTGTAAAGGCTCTGTTAAAATTCGTGTTTGTTATAAAAAAGGTGTCCAGAATCTGCGGTCTGATATGTGGTATAACTGATAAAAGCAAAACAATCTTTTCGTCAAATGTAAGACTACTGTTTCTGGCAATATGTGCAAGATTGTTATCATCGGGAGCATCAATCTCATATATCGATTCCATCTTGCAATCATGCTGAAAATATAATTTTACCGATAGATCCAATATTTTTGAGAACCATACAATATATTCCTCAAGAAACCCTCTTTTTATTGTTAAAAATTTGGTTCCATTACCATTAATCAATATCTCATTATCAATATTCATAATTAATCTTTATACATGATTATGGTAAAATCATTATCCAGATAGTTATCAATACACTCTACTCTATTGCATAACATTTTACAATAGCGTATTATATCATCCTTATTGTATCCTTTCAAAAGTGAATGATCGCCAAAACCGTTATCAAGCATATTAAATGCAAATGCTTTTTGTGCAATATGAAATAACCTCTCTATAGTTTTTACGTGATATAATGAATCTGTTACTTTATACGATAGAGATTCAGATGCAAATACATAGTCATATTGTGGAATAAGAACTTTTGAGAAGTCGCACTGATAGAAATTACAATTCCCCCGGTACTTATATACCTTTGATGCCTCCTTAACAAAATCTCCATTTATATCTAGTCCTGTATATTTTATACCAAAGTATTGTTGATCTAAATAGTCTAATAATTTTCCTGTTCCACATCCTGCATCAAGCACTGAGCTATTGCTAAGATTAGCTATTTTGCTTAAAACAGAATATCTTATTAAACTGTTGGCATTATGCAGGTCAACATCTTTTTCAATATCATTACAGTTGTCAATACCTGAATATTTATGATAGTGTAGAATTGTTGCTTTTTCAATTAAATCCATGCTCTAGTTATGCTTTAAATATATTAAATACAGCATAGTACAATTACAAATACTATTACTTATAATAAATATAAGTAAAAAACATAATATCTAAAAGTTACTTACGTTAAAAAATATAACAAACAATAATTTCTATACAAAAAACGTGCTGCATAAACACAGCACGTTCTCTATTTAATAAAGTTATATTATCATCTACTCTCTGCCCAACTCCTTTTTAAGTTCAGCTATCTCACGAGTCATAGCCTCCTCTTTTCTGTGCCACTCTTCGTTTGTTGATTGCAACTCTTCCATATTCTGACGCATCTCCTCTTCCTGACTAGCCAACTCCTCAGCCTGCTCTTTAGATTTCTTAAGCAGATCTGATGTATTAATGGCTATTTGAGCTGATAGTATTGTTGCTGCAATATCTTCTGCGCTTTTAATTATAAAATCGCGTTTATATTGTTCTATATCATCAAACGAAGCAAGTTCAAGTACACCCAACAATTTATCATCTGATATCATAGGTACAATTATAAGATTACGAGGTGTTGCATCACCTAAACCTGAACTTATTGTTATATAATCTTCAGGTATCTCTGTCATATATATTGTTTTCTGTTCAATCGCGCAGGTTCCTATAAGTCCTTCTCCTTTATATATCTGTTTATCAAGAAACTTCTTCCTGTTATAAGCATATGATGCTGTAAGGTTTAATCTATCTTTATCCTCATTGTCAACAATAAATATTCCTCCCTGATTAAATCCTGAATAATTTATAATCTCTGTTAGCACCTGAGTTGTTAGTATAGATATATCGTGTTGATTCTTACGCAATATATCAGCAATATTAGAGTAACCTTTCATTGTCCAATTTCGGTTATCTTCTTCTTTTGCGCGTTTACTCTCAGCCTCTTTTGCCTTTAAAAGGCTATCCCTCATATTTAATAACGAATCGCCTAAGACATCTTTATCCGAAGCTCTTTCAAACTCTGTTGTAAAATCTCCTTTCCCAATATCTTTTGCAAAATCAGAGGTATTTCTAAGGTTATTTACAAGGTTATTAAGTGAATTTATTATCTGTTTAAACTCGTCGTTAGTTTTATGCTTTATGGTCTCTAACATACCTAACGACATATTATCAGTTGCTTTAATTATTTTGCTAATTGGCTTAACAATTGAACGTTGAATACTAAAAACAATTATAGTGATTAATATAAAAATCAGTGATCCTACCAGAACCAAACGCACAGTTGTAGCTCTTAAAGTATCTGATATTACTCCATTAACATCCTTCTCTGTTTTTTTAAATGTATCAAGATATGTTCCCGTTCCAATCCAGTAATCAGTATCTCCAATCATTGTCCCATACAAAAGCTTCTTTACTTTTCCTTGACCGGGACGTTCATAATAGCCATATGTAAAACCTCCACCATTCTTTGCCAGATTATATCGCTCTGAATCTGGCAATGTGGTTCCTTCATACTTTTTGTTCTCTGCTGTAAAAGCAACCGTATTTTTATTATACACAAAATAATATGCCGACTCATCCTCCTCAAATCTTAGATTATCAAGATAGAGGCTAAAAAAGGCATAAATAGAGTCAGGATTTGTAATATTATTCTGTTTAATTCCTATTGCCAATGTTTTAGCAATAACCTCGGTAGCAGTTTTTACCTTTACTCTCTCTGTTGAATCAAGAACTATAGCAAACTCATCTGAGGCAGAGTCTACCAACCTTCTATTTCCCCTGTATGATATCACGGCTGCTATAGCCACTGAAATAACAATAGTTCCAATAACAAGATTGTTCTTGTGAGAGATCTTAAGGTTACTAAACAGGTTCCGAATACTTTTATTAATTTCCATGAATGCGTGTGTAAATTAGTTTTCATAAACATATAATATTATGCACGTAAAACAAGGTATGGTAATATGTTATATTGTTTACAATTTAACAATAAGCACATGCAGGTAACTTAACCATCTATACATGTAATAAATATAGCCTTTTCCTGAATTAAATATAGATTCATTTTAAACAAGAGTAATAGAGTTTACAACACTATTCTATCGCCAACAAAAAGTCCGTTAATTATAGATTATATTAGAAAATGTAACTATTTTCGTATGTTTATTTGTAATCTTATAATTTAAGATATGATATTCTCAAAACTATATAGATATATTTCAATACTTATTATTACGCTGATATTTACTACTAATAGCATATCTGCACAGAAGCTATCAGAGAGGTCTATTGTAAGTATTCTCACATGCTCTTCGGGTACTGAGTTTTATACCGCATTCGGTCATACTGCTATAAGAGTAAAAGATCCGATAATAGGTTTTGATCTTGTTTTTAACTATGGTGTTTTTGATTTTAATGCGCCTAATTTTTACAGTAATTTTATTATTGGCAAACCAAGCTACAAGCTAGAGAGAGAGTCTATGAGAAGGTTTGCCGATTACTATTATTACTTTAACAGATCTATATATGAACAAAAACTAAACCTCCCTCAGAAAAAGAGGCAAGAGGTTTATGATTTTCTTCAAAACAATGTACTACCAGAAAACAAATCGTATGAGTACGACTACTTCAGAAACAATTGTGCTACAAAAGTTATTGACGTTTTTGATATAATATTAAAAGATGATCTGATTTATAACTATACAGATGTAAACTGCGACAGTGGTTTAAGAGGTTTAATGAAACCATATATTAACAATCAAATGCCATGGGTTAAATTTGGAGCAGATCTTATTCTGGGTTGGAAAAGTGACATTAAGGCTGACCCAAAGCAGAGTACATATCTTCCTGAATATTTAAGAGATATATACTCTAATTCGCAGATAGATAATGATGGAAAAATAGAGCCGTTTGTGTATGAGGCCAGATTAATACAACCAAGAAAACATGAACTATTCATAGATATTCCATTCTACATAAAACCTCTTTTTATTACCTCATTACTGGCATTTATAGTATTAATAATATCGTATATAGGGTTTCGTAAAAGCAGATACAGCAATTTATTGGACAAAACATTGTGGTCTGTAAATGCAATTATTGGTATTGCCCTGCTGTTTACATGGCTATTTACTAAACATGTATATTCTGTTTATAACCTCAATCTGCTATGGTTATCGCCTCTTGCTATTGCCTTTTTGCATAAAAAAGTTACAAGAACGCGGCTTATAGTAAGGTATACCTTTATTGTAACCCTTACTATTACAGCTTTAGGATGGAGTATACTGCCGCAAGATTTTAATACGGCCTATTATCCTCTAGTTATTATATTCCTGATAAGAGCTATAAAACATGTTAAAATGTTTAAGATTAAACAGTAATATGTAAGATACCCTATAAATCTAAGAATAGTTATTTAGCAAATTCATACCATGAAACAACTCCTCGAAAGTGCTTCTGTATCAAACATTGAGCTTATTATAATTGGCTTTGTAATAGCGCTGCTTCTGTTTGCTTTTCTCCGATTAAAAATAAAAGAGTGGAGTCGTAATTATAAAAAACAGCAGAGGTTAAACCGTGGAATAGAAGGCGAGAAAAAAGCAGCGGTATACCTTAAAAAAAATGGTTTTAAGATTATTGAAGAACAGAGCGAGAAGGAGTACTTTATAAAAGAGAACGGAAAGGATATCAAGATATCAATTATAGCCGATTTTATTGTAAAAAAAGATGGTAAACAGTACGTTGTAGAGGCCAAAACAGGAAGATCTGCACCTCAGATAACAAATTCATCAACGCGCAGACAGATACTGGAATACTCACAGGCATTTGAGTGTGATGGTGTATTTCTGCTTGATATAGATAACAAGTTACTTAAAAAGATAGAGTTTCCTGACACACAAAAAGAAGAAGGTAGTAATAATATACTCTATACCATAACTGGTATATTTATTATTATGGCAATAGTATTGCCTTACATCTATTTTAAGATTATTATTACTGTTATTGTTGCTATTAGAGTTGCAATATTTTGGAGAAAACGATAAATATAGTATATACATTGAATAAACTGTTCTCCATAATATTACTTGCACTGTTCTGTTATCTTATTGCAGCCCCATATGTATGCTTTAAGATACAACGTAATGCAGCACGCAAAGAGGTTAAAACAGCAATTAAACTGGGGGTTCCTATAGAGAAACAGGTCAGGTTTGTATTCACACAAGAACATGCAGATCAGCTAAAATGGACAAAGCCAGAGAAGGAATTTATGTATAAAAACGAGATGTACGACGTTATAAGACATAAAACAATATCTGACAGCATTCATTATGTATGTATTCATGACGTTAAGGAGTCTAACCTGTTCAAAAACCTGAGTAAGCTAACTGAAATATTCCTGACAAAAAATCCATTACAAAAAGAGAAAACAAGAAATATAACACAGTTTATAAAACTAAAGTACAATAAAACAGATATAGCTATAGCTAGTCCACATTTTAAATATATAAGTAAAAAAATATATCATTCTAATAGCTCAACTAAATCATATACTGGTGATATATATGTTCCTCCAGAAAACAGACCACATACTAAATAATATTAAACTATTACAAACTGCGTACAATAATCACTTTAATTATAACACTGAAAAACAACCATTTAAATACCGCAGTTTATATTTTTTAATGTTTAATCTGCAAATAAGTACATAAGAGTTGTATTTTCGGAACAATAATTGAAATACAATTAAGAAAAAATATAAATTTTAATGAAGAGAGTATTAACAATACTAACTGTTTTACTACTAACAACAGCACTATATTCGCAAGAGGTTACCGTATACGATAAATCAACCGGCGATGCATTACCTGGTGTTTCTGTTTTAAGTAGTAAATACTCAGCACTTACTAACAGAGAGGGAAAAGTTAACCTTTCTGACTATACAGGATCTAAGTTCATTACGTTTAGAATGCTTGGTTATACCGAGCTGACATATACACCTGAGCAGATAAGTAAGATGAACTACGAGGTGCATCTTAAGGAGTCTGTATTCTCATTAAATGAGATAGTTGTATCAGCTAGTAAATGGCAAGAGCGTAGACAAGAGGTTCCTGCAAAAATAATAAGTATAAAACCTGAAAATATTAAGCTTGGTAATTCACAAACATCAGCAGATATTATATCAGATCATGGTCAGATATACGTACAAAAGAGTCAGCTTGGAGGAGGTAGCCCAATGATAAGGGGTTTCTCTGCCAACAAGGTTCTTATTGTTGTTGATGGGGTAAGAATGAATAATGCAATATACAGATCAGGAAACTTACAGAATGTAATATCTATTGATCCGAATACAATTGAGACTACAGAAATTGTGCTTGGCCCAGGTAGTGTAATGTACGGAAGCGATGCATTAGGAGGGGTTATGGACTTTCATCTGCTAAAGCCAAGATTATCAACATCAGATGATGTTAGGTTTGAAGGCGATGCAATGACACGATTCTCTTCTGCCAATCAGGAAGGAACATGGCATGCTTCTGTAAATACTGGTGTTGGCAAATGGGCTATAGCATCAGCATTCTCATACAGCAAATTCAACGACCTTAAAATGGGATCGCATGGACCAGATGAGTATCTGAAAAAACACTATGTGATCAGAAAGGATGGCATTGATAAGGTTATTGAGAATGATGATCCTGAGAAACAGCGATTTTCAGGTTACAGTCAGAGGAATTTTCTACAGAAGATTAGATTTAAGCCTAATAATAAGTGGGATCTAACATACTCTTTCTTATATACAGAAACTTCAGACGTTCCCAGATACGACAGACTTGTAAAGGAGAAAGCCGGTAAACCGGTTTATGCTGAATGGTATTATGGACCTCAGAAATGGATGATGAATAATATATCTGCTACGTTCTCCGGAAAGAAGATAATAGCAGATCATATTAAGATGATTGCTGCACATCAATTATATAAAGAGAGTAGATATGACAGAAAGCTAAACTCAGATAAAAAGAGATCTCAGGAGGAGAAAGTGAATGTATATACATTAAACATTGATGCCGATAAGAAGATAAACAATAAGAAAACGTTATATTACGGAATAGAGGGTGTTTTTAACACTATAAACTCTGTTGCTAATAAAACATCCATATCAACATCAAAGGTATCGCCTACAGGATCCAGATATCCTGATAACTCAAAGTATGCTACAGCAGCTCTTTATGCAAACTATAAGTATCAGATAGCTAAAAGGATGTTTCTTATGGCTGGGGCAAGATACAGCTACATTAATGTAAATATTCCAACACCGGAA
The DNA here is from genome assembly GCA_002454955.1 of Bacteroidales bacterium UBA6680. GTDB lineage: Bacteria > Bacteroidota > Bacteroidia > Bacteroidales > UBA6680 > UBA6680. The sequence continues at coordinate 20,832 of DKJY01000071.1, read as the reverse complement.
AACAGCAGCGATTTTCCGTTTCTAACAAACGATGTCAGCATAAATATGGGTGCTCTGAATGGTAGTGCAGGATTGGCATATAACCCAAACAATAGTACACAGTTGAATCTTAATCTGTCATCAGGATATCGTGCTCCGAATATAGATGATCTTGCAAAGGTATTTAACTACGATGATGATGCTATTGTTGTCCCAAATAGTAACCTTAGTCCTGAGTATGCATATAATGCAGAGGTGGGAATTACCAAAACATTTATTGATAGAATTCAGTTGAGTGTTTGTGGTTTTTATACACATCTTAATAATGCAATGGTAAAAGATGATTTTACATACAACGGCAAATCAGTTATTACCGAAGATGATGGTACTCAGGTTGCTGTAAAAGCTCTTGTTAATAAAGATTATGCCAACATATATGGTATAAGCGCCTCTGTAAAGGCTGACATTAACAGCTTTATGGCTCTTAAATCTGATATAACATACACTGATGGAGAAGATAAAGATGGTTACTCATTACGCCACGTATCGCCTCTGTTTGGTTCAACACATCTGTTTATAAATAGCAGAAAGATTAAAACCGATATATATCTAAACTATCACGGCGAGGTATCATATGATAATCTTGCTCCGGTTGAAAGAGAGAAACCTCAGATATATGCAACAGATAGCAATGGTAACCCATACTCACCATCGTGGTATACTGCGAATATTAAGGTTAACTATTTTGTTACCAAAAATATAATAGTTAATGCGGCACTTGAGAATATATTCGATAAACGATACAGAACATACTCTTCAGGTATTGTTGCACCTGGTCGTAACTTTATTATTGGTTTAAGATTAAAGGTTTAATCTAACACAATAGAAATATGACAAAGAGAGGGGTATAATCCCCTCTCTTTTATTGCTTTAATAATTCTGTTATACTTTTGTCTAATCTATTTATCTGATCTTTGCTCTTTAGATATTTATCAATACGCGTATCGCCCATGTTCTGAACTCTGTAACCAGGTAGTTCATCGCCAAAATATAATAACACTATATTGTCAACTATCCTCTCTTTCATGGCATGCGAAACCTTATGTTTCTCAATCAACGATTCCTGAATACCTATATGCACAATCTCATGTATAATTGTATAAGCCGGATTTATATACTGTTTAAAGCCACCTTTAGAAGTTGTATATATAAGTACCTCTCCTTTATCCGGGTTATAACTTCCTCCAGGACCATATAATGTCAGGTTAATATTATAAACATCAAACCTCTTAAATTCCCAGTCATAAATACTGTTATACAGAGTATTAATCATCCTGTTTAAGAGGTCAACCCTTTGCATAACAGCCTTATAACCTAATCTATAGTCCACCTTGTTATAAACACTATCTTTCATAAAGATCTTTAGATTTGCATAATCTTTATCTGTTAGCTTTTTAGCACGTGCCTTACTCTTAAGTTGTTCTATAATGCTACCTGTTGGTAATCCAATCGAATATCCATTCTTCTCAAAAAAGTCTATATCTATTATTGTCCTCCACACATAATTTGTTTCAGACTCAACTGTTGGAACATTAACTTTGATCCTCTCTTTTGATAATGCATTACATACTGTAACAAGAAACAGTATCAGCAATGAGTTTACTCTCATAATAGTCCTATATATGTAAAATTTAATCTTTATATCAAATAACGAAACATTAGCGAAATTATTAAAGAATAACGGAAAACATTTACATACATACAGACTTCTTCTGATATATTTATATATTATCCATAAACAGGTACTAAAAAAAGGGAATCCCTTCACAGGACTCCCCTCTTATAACATTGTGATTTATTATGAATTATGGTGTGTATACTACAATTATATCTAAATCAGAATTAAAAAATCTGAACAAATTAGTCTCCAAGGTTTATTCCCAAACCTCTGGCAGTCTTAAGCAGATACGAATCTTTCTCAACAAAATTGTAACGACTAATAGCCTCACTAAACGGAACCCCTATAATCTCCGGATGACGATAAGCAACCATTTTTCCAAAATCCTTTTTAAGAACCATCTCAAACGCCTTTACTCCAAATTGCGAAGCAAGAACTCTGTCATATGCTACAGGAACGCCACCACGCTGAAGGTGTCCTAAAACTGTAACACGAGTATCCCACTCCATTCCTGCCTCTTTAAGCTGCTCCTGAAGTTTATAAGCTATACCTCCGTACACTTTGTTTTTATACCCAATCTCATTACTATTTCTGTGAACAGCTGTTCCATCTTTAGGCATTGCCCCTTCTGCAATAACAATATTGGCAAAGCCTTTACCACTATTATCAAATCTGGCATTTATCTTCTCAAGTACTTTATCAACATCATATGGTATTTCCGGAATAAGACAAACCTCTGCCCCACCAGCTATAGATGCATGCAAAGCAATCCATCCAGCTTCGCGACCCATTACCTCTAAAATCATAACCCTGTTATGGCTGGCTGCGGTAGTAACCAGTTTATCAACACCCTCGGTTGCAACCTGTACAGCTGTCTGAAATCCAAAAGTAAAATCTGTTGCCGATAGATCATTATCAATCGTCTTAGGAACACCAATTATATTACATCCCTTCTCATATAAAGCCTGTGATATCTTCTGCGATCCGTCACCACCTATATTAATCACAGCATCAATGCCCATATAGCTTAACTTATTTAGCATCTCATCCGATCTGTCAACAGATCCCCATGTTCCGTCAGGTTTTTTATAAGGCCATGCAAACGGTCCCCCTTTTGTGGTTGTTCCTAATATAGTTCCTCCCCTGAAATGTATTCCCGATACGCTCTTCTCATCAAGAACCATTATCTCCGTTGGCTCTCTAAGTATTCCGTCAAATGATTGCACGCTACCAATAACTTCCCAGTCCTTCTCTTGCGACGCGCGTTTTACAACTGCTCTTATTACAGCATTTAAACCCGGACAATCTCCTCCTCCGGTTAGTATTAATACTCTTTTCTTCATATAATATCTTCTTTATACAGATGATACTGCTCTAAGGTACCAGGGTTAAAGTAAATTATATCATCTGTAATTAATACTTTCTATCTAATAAATCTCTATTGCAGTATAAATAAAAAACTGCTTATCTCTTTAATGCAAAAGCTACACAAAAGGTTCATTCAATTGCACAGAAAAAAAAAGAGAACCGCTAAAGTACATAATAAATGTTGATCAAACAATAATATAATAAAACAATTAACAGCAAAAATCAATCAGAATATTGTTTTAATGTAAATTTTTAAAACATTTGATTTATTTGTTCGAAAGTACTATTCTTATTACATATATTTGCAGCCAATAATTAATTCGCCGATAAAATATTTTACTGTTTACATAATGAAAAGAGCAATTTTTATATTGTTAGCAACAATTTTCACCTCTGCATATGCACAGCAGAAGAGTTTGCATAACAGTGGCCGCATAACTCTTGATTCGCTTATAACAAAAGCCATTGACAAGAGTTATAGTGTAGCCAACAGAGAGATGGAAGTTGAAAAAACAGAGATCGAGAGAAAGACTGTTAGAAACGTTTTCTTTCCAAAGATATCTGTTGGAGGAGGGTATGCTTTTATGAAAGCAAAAACAGATCTTGATTTTACAGTACCCAATATTATCCCAATATTGCCATATGATGGCAGGTACTCTAAAACACTAAATCTTGATGGTGCAAATATTTGGGATGCAGGTGCTGACGCATCGTGGATTCTATTTACTGGTTTTAAAGCAACATACGGTATGAAAGCCTTAAAACACAAAGCACTTGCACAAACCGAGATGGTTAAAGTTGAACGATCTAAGGTTATAAAAGAGACTGTTCTGTTTCATGACAGACTTGCTGTAATAAGACAGGCTGAAAAAGTATTACAAGCAAGCGCTGAACGACTTGCCGAAGAGACTAAGATTGCTGAAAGAGCACTTAAAGAGGGTTTAATAACATCATTTGATCTTAGAAAGATTAAGATTGCAACACTAAAACTAAAATCTAAACAGATTGAGTTAAGAGGAAAGAAAGATCTTGTGCTTATAAGGTTAAATCAGTTAACAGGCATTGCAAAAGAGAATCTTAATGTAATGAAGATAGATTTTAACATGTGGGCTGGTATAGATGATAACAAAACCATTGAGAACAGACCTGAGGTTCATGCCCTTAACGAATCAATTATTGCAAACAAATACAAGTTAAAATCTACATACTCGGGTTATATGCCAAAAGTTGTTGCATTAGGAACTGTTCGATATACTAAAATCTCAGAAAACAGAAGTGATGGTATTGAGGCCACCCTAAATCCTGTTGCTATTGTAGGTGTGGGGTTACGATGGACTCTGTTTGACGGTTTTCATACACATCACAAATCGTCGCAGGCAAAACTAGATCTTCTTAAGGCACAAAACGATCTTGACAATGCAAAAGAGCTTATGAATCTGAATCTATCAAAAACATTGGTAGACTACAATGTGTCACTTGAACAGCTTGAGTTAAAACATGAGGTTAAAGAGGAGGCTAAACACTATCTTAGAATATCAATAAAAGAGTACAGAGAAGGATTAATTAAAATATCCGAGAGGTTAGAGGCAGAAACAGAGTTACAACAGTCAGAGTTAGAGTATCTGAGAGCTATACAGAATCAACGACAGATGACACTAAACTTACTTGAAGCTACAGGTAAACTAAATATAAAACATATGCCAATAAATTAATAATTAGGATCTATTAAGCAGGCATAACTTGGGTTTGGTGCAACCATTTGCAGGTTGCACTGCCCTTATACAAACAGACAAATTATAATTATGAGAAATACTATAATATTTATAATAGCAATACTGACACTTAACGCATGTCATAATAAGGTAAAGTACCAGAACGTTGGAAGAGTAAAAAACGATGTTGTTTCTGTAGCTTCAAAAGTACCCGGTAGGGTTATAAACTATATGGTTGGCGAGTCTGATTATGTATCAAAAGGTGATACAATGGCTCTCATTGATATACCAGAGGTAGAAGCAAAGCTTAAACAAGCTAAAGGGGCACTATACTCTGCTGAGGCACAATATCAGATGGCTCTTAACGGAGCAACAGAGAATCAGCTAAAGCAGATAGATGCAAAATATGAAGCAACTAAAGAGCAGTTTGAGTTTGCACGCAAGTCATACAATAGAATAAGCAACCTTTATGCTGATTCACTTGTATCTGCACAGAAACACGACGAGGTATACATGAAATACCAAGGTGCAAAAGCTCAGTTTGAGGCTACTGAAGCTCAACGAGAAGAGGCAATGAAAGGTGTACGTAATGAGAAGGTAAAGATGGCATACGGACAGATGATGAGAGCAGAAGGTGCTGTACAAGAGGCTACAGTAGCATATAACGAACGCTATGTTGTTGCTCCTAAAGATATGCAGATACAGACTATAGCTTTGCGTACAGGAGAGCTTGCACTACCAGGTTATACACTGTTTACAGCATACGAATCTAACTCAACATACTTTAGATTCACACTGCCGGAAAGTAGCGCTGTAAACTATAAAACAGGAATGCATGTAACTGTAAGTTTACCATTTGAAAGAGAGGATATTAAGGGTATAATATATCAGTTACGTCAACTCCCAAGATACGCACAAAAAGCAAGCGCTTTTCCTAACTACGAACTAGGCGAGGCTATATATGAGATAAGAGTAAAGCCTGATAATATGGCTAATGCAAAAGATCTTTTAACCGAAACAACAGCTATTCTTAATACAGTTTCTAAAAAGTAATAATAATGAAAAACTTCTGGCAACTATTATTAAGGGAGTTCAGACAGATATTCTCAAATCAGGTTGTATTGGCAATATTCTTTGCTGCACCAATATTTTATGGTGTTTTAATGGGCTTTGTATATAAAAAAGCTCAGGCCGACAACCTGCCTGTTATGGTGGTTGATCTTGACAACTCTCCTATGAGTATCCGTATTATTGATGCAATAAATGATAATACACAAATTGAGGCTGCCTGCATAAAGTACTCTGGTGTTGACGTTAAAGATGAGTTCAGATATGATAAATACGTTGCTGTTGTAACTATACCGGAACGTTTTGAGGGCGATCTTCTGCAAGCAAAACACCCTGAAATAAATGTAGATATAAATACATCTAATATACTTACAGCAAACTATTCGGCCAAAGCACTTCAGGTTGTTTTTGGTGTGCTTAATGCAGGTATAGAGATAGAGGCACTAAAAAAGAAAGGTTCTACACCACAGTATGCTTTAGATAAATACGAACCATTTAAAGCAAACTACACAAGATTTTTTAATCAGAGTGGCAACTATATGACATTTCTTTGGCCAGGAATGATGGGTACAGTTATGCAACAGGTATTTCTGCTTGCTGTTGCATTATGTTTTGCACGTGAGTTTGAGAAGAAAACACTTGGCGAGATTCTTAAGTATAAATACAATGCACTACAGATAATGATTCTTAAAACTGTTCCATTCCTTATATTAGGAACACTGGTATGGGGTGCTACAGCTTTAATGTTTCCAATCTTCAAAATTCCGCTCACCACATCATATGGTTCAATAATATTTGCAGGGTTTATATTCACATTATCAATGATATTCCTTGGATTTGTAGTTAGTATAATAATCCCAAATCAGCTTAAGGCTACCGAGATTTTAATGGTTATTGCTGCTCCAAGTTTTATATTAAGTGGATATACATGGCCTACATACCTTATGCCTGAAGCAGTACAATATTTTGCAAACTGCATTCCATTAACACATTTTCTTGAACTATTCAGAAAATTAACATTCCTTAACGGAAGTTTGTCTGATGCACACAACGAGATGGTTGCGTTGAGTATAATTGCAGCAGTATCCTTTGCAATAAGTATTGTTGCTTTATCATTCAAAATCAAGAAGATAAAAGCTATTACCGAAGACTAGAATTAACAATATAAATACCATGTTTAAGAGGTGTTCAAACAAGAGCACCTCTTTTATTGTTTATGCTATAATGCACATATGATTATTATTACCAATCAGGGTATATATCTAATAATATAAATATGTAGTATTTTTTATAATTTATTTAAAAAAAAAACTATTTTTGAATCCAACAATTCAAAGTAACTATACAAATAATTATGAGGAAAAGACTTATATCTTCATTATTGCTATTAAGTGCAATAACTTTTCTTGCCACTGCACAAGTTCTAAAACCAGTGACATGGAAGTACAACTCTAAGAAAGTTGCCGATAAAGAGTACGAGCTTACATTTGAAGCTACTCTAGAGACAAACTGGCATCTCTATACTATGGACTTACCAGAGGGTGGTCCTGTTCCTACAACTATTATTTTTGAGGAGCCTAATGGGTACGAATTAGTTGGTAAAACAGAGCAGCTGAGTGAGATTCATAAGATGTACGATAAGACATTTGAGATGGATATCACATATTTCTCTGACAAGGCAATCTTTAAACAGAGAATTAAGCTTACAACTGATAAAAGAATTAATGTAAAAGCCATTATTGAATATCAGGTTTGTGACGATGCACAGTGTCTGTTTCTTGATGAGGAGAAGGTTTTTGTCTTTAACAAAGATGCAGAAGCATTAGCTGTTAAAAAAGATGAGAATGAGATAAAGGAGCAAAAAGAGAAGGCAATAGATGCCCTAATAGAGAAATCAGAAAAAACAGAAGTTGATGTACAAACATCAACCGACGAGAAATCAAACACGTCTCTTTGGTTTATATTCTTTGCAGCTTTTTTGGCTGGTCTTTTTGCAATTGCTACACCATGTGTATTCCCAATGATACCTATGACAGTATCGTTCTTTATGCATGGTAGCGAGAACAGAGCAAAAGCTATTCGTAAAGCACTGTTTTTCGGATTCTCAATTATAGGAATATATACAATAGTAGGTACTGTGGTTGCTGTAACACTGGGAGCATCATTTGCTAATCTGTTGAGTACACACTGGATACCTAATATTATTTTCTTCCTGATATTCATAATATTTGCAGCATCATTCTTCGGAATGTTTGAGATTACACTGCCATCATGGATTGCAAATAAATCGGATGCACAGGTAGATAAAGGAGGTATATTCGGACCATTCTTTATGGCACTAACACTTGTAGTAGTATCATTCTCATGTACAGGACCATTTGTAGGTTCTATTTTAGTTGAGTCAGCAACAGGACAGGTAATTGGGCCTATTATAGGGATGTTAGGATTCTCATTAGCATTTGCATTACCATTTACAATATTTGCAGTATTCCCATCGCTACTAAACAAACTACCAAAATCTGGAGGTTGGCTAAATACTGTTAAGGTTGTATTAGGTTTTATTGAGTTAGGATTTGCATTTAAATTCCTGAGTGTTGTAGACCAGACCTACCACTGGGGATATTTAGATAGAGAGATATATATTGCTATATGGGTAGTTATTGCTACTTTATTGGGAATGTATTTACTAGGTAAATTAAAATTTGCTCATGATAGTGATATTCCACATATTGGTGTACCAAGACTATTCTTAGCTATTGCATCATTTACATTTGCTATATATCTTTTCCCGGGTATGTTCGGGGCTCCATTAAAAGCTCTGTCAGGATATTTGCCACCACAAACAACGCACGATTTTGATATTAAAGCTATTGTAAGAAACAACTCAATAGTAATGGATGGCAAAAATGGAGAATCAGGGTTATGTGAGAAGCCTAAATACTCTGATTTTCTACACTTAGAACATGGTTTAAAAGGATATTTCGACTACGAGCAGGGATTAAAGTGTGCTAAAGAGAAGAACAAACCTGTTTTCATTGACTTTACAGGACATGGATGTGTAAACTGTAGAGAGATGGAGGCAAAAGTATGGTCTGATCCAAGGGTACTTAAAAGACTTAAAGAGGATTTCATTATAATTGCACTATATGTTGACGACAAAACCAAGCTACCAGAAGAGGATTGGGTTACAAGTACCGTTGATGGTAAGGTAAAGAAGACGCTTGGTAAAAAGTATTCAGACTTCCAGATATCAAGATTTAATGTAAATGCACAGCCATATTATGTGCCACTTGATACTAACGGAAAACTACTTGTTGATCCTCAGGCATATGATCTTGACGTAGATAATTTTGTAGAGTTCCTTGACAAAGCGCTTGAGGAGTTTAAAAAGAGACAATAATAAATTATTAGATAATATTTTGTTATAAATTCAAGTGTTTGAATATTTCAGTTTGTTAAAAGGGAATCCGGTAAGGGGTTCCCTTTTTTCGTGAAACATGCTATGTTCTCTGAATTTTGTATCAATAATAAAAACTAAAGATAAATTTTATGTAGTTTATTAATACCTTTACATAATACAACCGTCTATAATAAACAAAAGCATGTAAGAGATGTATTTTCTAATGAGCATTGATTTATCTGCAATAAACCTACTACTCAATATACCTTTGGGAATAATAATTCTATTCTTCCTATTCAGGTTGAGCAGAAGTTTCGGACGTTATATCCCTCTAACGGTATTTGTATCAATAACAATTATTGAGTTTGTTATACAGGCATTAACTAAATATTATCTAACAGATTTTTCATCGTTGTTATACATTACAGAACCATTCTCAATGCTATATGGTATGCTTATATATATGTATGCCAGAAATCAATCTGAACGTAAATTTATACTTAGCAGAACCGATATATTGCTCATCATCCCGTTTATAATTGCAATACTGTCATATCTGCCATACTATATATTACAACCAACACAAAAACTTGTAGATTTTAATACATATGGTACGTTACTATCTGATATCTCTGAGAATATCTGGGAGTGGAACTTTGAGATAGTCTTAAATACAGCGTTTCTGATTGCTGCACTTAATGAGCTTAAAAAGTATAATAACAGAATCAAAGAGCAGCTATCTGATATCCAAAAAACAGATTTACATCTTACTCAACTACTTATAAAGGTATCTTTAGCAACCTATCTTGCTGAATTTGTAATTGTATATATGACTCTTTATGGATTTCCTTATTACAAAGTACTATTTGAACTATTTTATCTGTTATACTCAGCTACAATATTGTTAATTGGTTACGATGCAATTACTTCAAATAAACATATCAATCTGCTAATTGATGCATGGAGCAATAGATCCACAGAAAAACAAGCTGTTAAATATGCAAAATCTACGCTATCTGATGATATGGCTGATGATATTAGTATAAAACTTAAAAATTGCATGGATAAAGAGAAGCCATACCTGCAACCACAGCTGCGTATTAAAGATATGGAAAGTATTACAGGTATATCATCGCACCACATATCTCAGATTATTAACGATATGTTTAATCAGAACTTTTACGAGTTTGTTAATGCCTACCGTGTAAAAGAGGCTATTAAGATTATGAACAATAATAATTATATCAACTATACATATACAGCCATTGGCTTTGAGGCTGGTTTTAACTCAAAATCGGCTTTCTACAGCTCTTTTAAGAAAGAGACGGGCAAAACACCGGCACAATACAGAGCCGATATTACAGTGCAGAGTCAGAAGCATATGTAAATACAATAAACTGAGATGCAGAAGAGAAAAACAGTTGAGAAACTTATAAATACATTCGGTGAACCAAAAGATGATTATTACAACTTTGAGCTAATAGAGAGATATTTCAGAAACAGAGATAATAGCGAGTCGTTACAGGTATTATCAGACAAAACCTGCAACGATTTAGATATGCAGGAACTATTTATGTTTACCGATCGCACAAGCTCAAAGATTGGTCAGCAATATCTCTATAATAAACTACGCAACATACCAAAAGATGACAATAATCAGAATCTGAAAGAGGAGATTATAGAAGAACTTACCAATAATAAGGAGCTAAGAACCAATATACAACAAGAGCTAAGCAAATTAAACAAAGACGATGCATACTATCTCTCATCGCTATTTCAGGAAGATCATATAAAACCACCAAAATGGTTTCCTTTTGTAAAGATATTATCTGTATCAAGTCTTATATCACTCATACTATCTGTTTATAACATAAATATGATATTTGTAGTTTTAGCAATATTCATTGTAAACCTAGGGCTACACTATTGGAACAAAAAGAATCTATATGAATATCTTGGATCAATTCCGCAACTAATAAAGCTTAAAAAGGTTGCTCTAAACATAAACAGAAACACGCTACTCAGCAGATTAAGTCCGAACCTACAAGAGTCTGTTAAGGTTGTTAATCAGGTTCGTAACCGAATGTCGTTTTTTCAGTTAGAGGCAAAATTACAAGGCGATCTTGAAGCCGTTGTATGGGGTGTTTTAGAGCTGATAAAAGCAATGTTTCTGCTTGAACCGATACTACTATTCAGTATTCTTAAAAGGTTAAATAGTAAGAAGAGACAGATAGAGGATATATTCTGTTATGTAGGCGAGGTTGATACTCTAATATCTATAGCATCATTAAGGTATGGTTCTGATACATATTGTATACCAAATATACATGGTAATAAGATAGATGCCGATAAAATATATCATCCACTAATAGAACATTGTGTATCAAACTCAATTATTGTAAACAACAAATCGGTACTGCTAACAGGTTCAAACATGTCTGGTAAAACTACATTTATAAGGAGCATAGGTGTTAACATTATAACCGGATTAACTCTAAATACCTGTTTTGCAAAATCAATAACGATACCCCGCTTAAAACTATTCTCTGCAATACGCATAAGCGACGATCTGATGAACAGTAAGAGTTACTATTTTGAGGAGGTACTAACCATAAAGGAGATGATCTCGGATAGTCAGGATAATGCACAATCTATATTTCTTTTGGATGAGATATTTAAAGGAACAAATACTGTTGAGCGTATTGCTGCTGGTAAAGCGGTTCTCTCCTACCTCACAAAAAACAGTAATATTGTATTTGTATCTACACACGATATTGAGCTGGCAGATATGTTAAATATGGAGTATGACCTGTACCACTTCAGTGAAAAAGTAGATGATCAGAATATAGATTTTGACTATAAACTTAAGCCGGGTAAACTCAGGAACAGAAATGCCATAAAAATACTTAAGCTAAATGGTTATCCTACAGATCTGATTAATGAGGCTATTGAGATTACAGAACGGATAAGTTATAATAAAACAGTGCTTCTAAACCAGAAACAGACAATAAAATAGCAATTAATTTTTTGAATTACGTATCAACTTTTCTGTTGTTTCGTAACCGTAATAGTCAAACAAGAATATTGGAAATGAATTTAAAACAGCAACAGTAGAGTCTACATCAATATATTTCTGTCTCTGATTATTGAATATAATATCCTGAGAAATACACTCCTCAGGCATACTGTAATCTCCATTGGTTATATAATTCATCTTTTTCAGATGCTCATCAATCAGAAACCGCCATATTTCAGGAGTGTATTTACTATAATAACAATATTTATCATCTCCATCTTCACTAACCAGTTTCTTATATTTTATATTCTTTTTAGCCTTAACCTTAAGGTATTTGAAGTTAATTTCATCTGAGATATGCTTTAATGATTCAACCATAGGGTAGTTTATAAATATTCTGCCATGCTCAGTCTCTTCATTAAACAGATTCAGTATGTCCGACATTTTATTATCATCTGCCAATGTATCATGACCATCATAATCAAAGAACAGATATATCTCAGCAAAACTATTCCTGGTATATGGCTCAAGCACCTTTCTATTATGAGGCATCTCCTTCAGCAGAGAGAACGTATCAAGATCTTCATCATCTTTAATAGTATTGTACAGATTATAAATAGTGGTACAATAAGTACAACATACGTCAAAAGCTTTATCAGGAAAACATTTTGAGATACTATTAGCAATCTGTTTCTCTGTTTTATTCCCTTCAAATACAAATAGAACCTTATTCCTCATTAAATGATCCTGCTTTATACATTTTCTCTATATTATGAGCCTGTCGTAACTCCTTTTGTGTTCTATTAGCCAATGATTTAATTCTGTTATTACTCATAAAGAAGTAACAGTCTGGCCTTAACAATTCATTTGTAATTATTGATGTATTATGAGTTGTCAAAATAAATTGTATTCCCATCTCCTTCAACTCATTAACTATTAGTGCGGACAGATCGTGATGGTAAAAAGCATCAAACTCATCAATAAACAGAAACTGAACATTCTCTTCTTTAATCCTCAAAAACCAATAATAAAACAGTAGCAGAGCATTTGTTCCACTTGATGCTATATTATAAAAAGCTATAGCCTTACCATTAAAGTCAAATGCTAAAACATCTCTATCTAACTCCTTTGCCACAGTTAACTTACAATCAACTCCTGCTCGGTTTAAAAACATCTGCAAATCAGTAACACTGTCCTTTTCAACTATATAGTCAAATAAATCTCTGACACCTTTCTCCAATCCTATATATATATTCTCTTGTAGAGATCTGAAGAACAGCATTCCGTTAACAAACTCAAAGAACTTCAGAAAACATCTGTTCACATCATTGTTTTCAAGTTCAGTATTGTTTTTTATATATTTCAGAATGGACAAATTTGTATTTGTAATGCTTGTTCTTAGATTTTCTGCTCCCTTAAACTTAAATAGAGCTTCTTCATCATCAGCTCTGTTTATAGAGGCCAACAAAACACCATTAATAAGAAAGTCTTCACTAACAATCGTCTTATGGTCCTTCTTCTTATATCTGTATTCAACATTGTCTGAGTTAAACATAAACTCATAACTAAACTCTGCCAAATCAGAACTACTAAGCTCATTCAAATAAAACTTATAACGACTCTCTATGGTTTCATTATCGGTCAGGTGTCCCACTAAATCAAATATTGCCAATCCCAAATTAGACTTTCCAACACCATTATGTCCGTAAACCAATGCAGTATTAACTACTCCGTTTTTTACACACTCAGAATTAAACTCATATCTTTTTGTATCAGTTAAATCAAATATGAGTTCTTTATTAAATCCTTTGAAATTGGAAACCGTAAATTTTGTCAGCATCATTGTCTAATTAGATTCTGTAACAAATATACAATTAATACCTAAATTTATCGTAAAAAAATTACGGAAACAAATCTCCCGTTGTAAAACAGATGTTTATACCTACTATTATATCCATTTTATATCTATATAAAAATTCGCAATAAGTTATCTGTAACATTTTTATGCCATTTTGACAGTGAGAGCGTACTAAAATATTGAAACTGACCAGTAACTAATATTTAAAATTGAGCTAAATGAAAAAAATATCTCATCATTAAAATTGTTATTGATCTAATTTTTTATCTGGTAGTCAATCACGAGACAATTTGTCAGTAAAATATAGAAAATAACATGCCTAAAAATTTGTTAGTGATATAAAATGGCGAAAAACTATCATTCTTAAATTTAGGAATGGCATAAAATATTCAAAATAGCACATTTTAAATCTCTTTTTTTATATAAAATATTGCTGACACACCAAAACTGAATCAAAAAAGAGTAGTTTTCTTCAAAAATATCAATGTATAATATTGCTGGATAGATAAAAAAAACAGGATAATTAACAATTATGCAACTGTAGCAAATTACGGCAATAGATTAAGATAACTAAGAATATTCTAAACTCTTTGAACTAATTTATACTACTATTGTTTATAGGATATTTAAAACTAAAATAGGAGTAAGAATGGAAGAGGATCAGGTAATTTGCTCTTGTATGAATGTTACTACAGGTGCAATAGTAAATGCAATTAAAAAAGAGGGATTGACAACCCCTGAGCAGATTCAGGATGTTACACTTGCCGCTACTGCATGCGGTGGTTGTCAGGACTTCTTAGTAGATATATTAGACGAGGTTAATGCATAGTTAGAACTTTTGTCAAAAGCAGGAAGATCTCCCTTAAGCAAGGAGATCTTTTTTTTTGAAAAATTTATAAAAAGGTAACATAGATCAACCTTTTTTTGGCTGTATTCGGAATAATTTAAGGTAACTTTATTTATGTAGACGTATTGGCAAGATAATTATTTAAAAAGGTAATAAACCTAAAGTAATAAATTATCTATCCATCACATATTAAACTGATTAGATGCATGAAGACAAGGGTTACCATTATTCTAACACTGATTATTATAACGGCATTAAGCTGTAAGAAAGATAATCATGAATCTGTAAACAGATTAAGATTAGTTGATTATAAAAGGATTGATACAAAAAGTATAAGGCAGAGTAACGATATGATAAATATATTCTCTCTGTATTCGCCAAGAATTCAAGAGATAAAAGCCGAGATAAAATATAATATTGATATATATAGAGTTACCTATAAAACAAAATATAAAGGTAAAACCATTACTGCATCCGGATTAGTATCTGTACCGCAGACTGATGATAAGCTTCCGGTTCTAAGTTTTCAGAATTTCACAAACACACTCTATTCTGAAGCGCCGTCAAAATCGCCAGATAATATTGTATATCAATCTATGACAACAATTGCATCAATGGGTTATGTTGTTGCTATAGCAGACTATCCCGGATTTGGAATATCTGAATATATTGATCATCCATATATGTTGAAAGATGAGACAACTCCATCTGTTATTGACATGTTATATGCTGTAGAAGAGATTATTAATGAACAGAAACAGCATATAAATAACAACTTGTACCTTATAGGTTATTCGCAAGGTGCATGGGCTACAATTAATGCTTTGCAGTTTCTGGAGACACAAACAGATCATTTTAACGTAAAATGCACAGCTACCGGTGGAGGTCCCTATAACCTGAATATTATGCTAGATTATATTATGAATAATGATGAGTATTCGGAGCCTTATTATATCGCAAATATGTTTAACGCATATGCAAATAACTATAATAGTAGCTTTAATTTAAACACTATATTCAGATCGCCATATAATAAAAAAATACCATCGTTATTTGATGGTTACCACACGGGCGATCAGATAAACAGGGATTTATCTGTAAAGGTAAAAGAGTTGTTCACCAAAGATTTTCTTGAAATCAGTAATAAAGATGAATATATAAAAGAGTATCTGACAAAAAATAGTATTGAGAGTTGGAATACAAGCTCTTTGATAAAACTATATCATGGTAAAGATGATACAAGTATACCACAGGATATGATGTTTGATGCTGCACAAACACTTTCTGAGGACAACACAGCTAACTCATCAGTAGCAACAATAACTCTTGATGGCGAATCACATAATTCTGCCATGTTACCCATGATTATTGATGCTATAATATGGTTTAACAATACTAAACACAATAGTTAATCAACATATTACGTATACGTCAAACCAAGCACCCATTAGTTAGCTAACATTATATCTGTTAAACAATTCTTCTTTTTAAGATACTTTACCACGTTGAATAACTGCTGAGATTTCTATATCGAGAGATACTGACTGTATTTGAG
This sequence comes from Bacteroidales bacterium UBA6680, assembly GCA_002454955.1. Lineage (GTDB taxonomy): Bacteria > Bacteroidota > Bacteroidia > Bacteroidales > UBA6680 > UBA6680. The sequence goes on along the minus strand of DKJY01000071.1, from coordinate 4,351 downwards.
ATAGGAATCGGCACTGTTCAATATTATTCTTTATGCGCAGTGCCGATATAATGTTTAAACTATACTACTTTTGTTTCTTTTTATCCTTCTTCTCTTTTACTTTATTCTTCACTTTTGTCTTTGCTGTTACTTTAACTTCACAATCGTCTTGGTCGGTATAAATAACGCTTTTGTTGAGTACCTTTTTTTGCAGAAAATCATCAACAGCATTAATAGATATCTCAATATTATCTACAACTCTCTCCATATCTATATTATCAACTGTTGATTCAACAACATCAGCAATATGTTCAAAATCAACACGCTCTACAGCCGTCTCAACAGTTCTCACTATTCTGTCTACATTAACTGTTTTATCCTTATAAGGCTCTCTATCTTTTCTCTGCTTTTTTACTCTCTCTAACTCTCTTTTTGCCTCCTCAATTTCGTCCAGCTCCTCCTTTTCAGGTTTTGCATTTGACTCTTCAAGTTCTTCTCTCTGTAGTTCCTTCTCAATCTCTATCTCTTCACGTTTTCTCTCTATTCTCTCTTTAGCCTTCTCAATTTCAACTTCAATACTCTCTTTGTCAATCTCTATCTCCTCTTTGCATCTCTCAATATCTCTTTTGGCACGGTCAAGATCCCTTTTAGCTCTTTTAAGTTCTCTTCGTGTTTGTTTAAGGTCTTTTTCAGACAATACCTTAATATCACTTATATGGTGCTCATATTTATGGTAATCCTCTTTTGCTATAACTTTACCATTAATCTTAAGTTTAACTATTTCGCCACGAGACATTTTTGCATACACCTTTTCACCATCAACTTTTTTATGTACAATAATGTCTGATTTACCATTCTTACTTTGTACTACAATCTTTTGAGATTTAACTACTGTTTTACCCTCGTCATCAGATAGATATATATGTTCATCATCGTCACCAACTATATAGGTATCAAAATCTTTCTCTTCAATCACTTCTCCGTTAACTATAAGCTCTTCAACTTTACCTGTTGTCATTGTAACAGATACATTATCGCCGTCGCTTATATTACGGAATACTTGCTCTTTATCTGTATTAGTTGTAGTTACAACTACAGATTTTGCATGAACATGCTTATCATCGCCACTGGTTACAGTTACACTATTGTTATTTATATCTCCAACATACTCTTCATAATCTTTCTCTTCAATTACTTTTCCGTTAACAATAAGCTCTTCAACCTTACCATCTTTCATCTTAATCTTTACATTATCGCCAGGCTTTATCTTTGATGACGATTTTTTGATGTTGGATTCAGAAGTAATTTTTTTCTTCTTCTTTTTATCACTGTTAGTACTACTACTTGTACTTGTTGTAGTTGTAGTAATCTTAGTACTCTGTTCTGTTTCAGCAATTGATGGTTCTTCATCAATATACTTTTTAGTATCGGCTTTATCATTTGTTGTAAAAGCCAGTGTAGTACAGATTAGAATCAGTGCTACAGGTAATATTATCTTTTCTCTTATACTCGTTTTCATATTGGTCTCTTTTAATAGTCGCGATATACGCAAATACAACTTTTGTTTATTACCTGAAAACGACAGAGCTAAATATGGTTTTACATTACTATATTCAACAACAGATGCAAGTGCTTTAGCATATAGTAATTTATCTCCGGTAACAGATATTGCAATATCGTCACAACATTTTTCTCTCTCATCTTCAAGTATCGTAGTCATCCACCACATCAGCGGGTGAAAGAAAAACAGTGATTCAATTATGGCAACAAACAGGTTTACAATAAAATCATTCCGATAAACATGTGCCAGTTCATGTGCAATAATTGCCTCAATATGGCTATAAGACAATCCTGAAAGCATTCCTGCAGGTATAAGCAATACAGGTTTAAAATGTCCTATCACCATAGGTACATTAACAGATGCCGATTCAAGAAAGCGTACATATTTATTTACGCCAATCTTATCTCTCAGTCTGTTAAAATTCTCAATAAACGAATCTTGAATTTGTATTGTATTGTGCTTTTTTATGTGCTCAACATATACAAATCCGAAAACAATCTTCAACAGATACAATATTATACCAATAGTCCAGATAAGAACTATAATATGTGTGTTAGAATCAATAAACGATAATAGTGAATCGATGAATGAACTTTTATATATACCGCCAGTATTCTCAAAAACAATAAGTTGATATGATAGTGTCTGATCATTTAGTTGTGAACTTGTATAGTACCACAAAAACGTTGAAACAAACGCAAAAAATGTTACAAATAGTCCTGTAAGAACAATGCGATATTTAACAACCGGAGAGCTCTTCTTTAACATTAACAATAATGATTTTATAACAACCGCTATTAAGATTATCTGCCATACGCTATGCACAACAGCCCATCCTGCTGCTTTTGATATACCCAACGAAAATATATTAAAGTCCATAATATCTATTTATTGCTTATCACTACCTTTTTCTATCTCTTCAATAAGATCCTTTATCTTATCCAACTCCTCTTTGCTGGCTTTATTTGATCCTAAAGCACGCATTACAAGCTTAACAGCAGATCCTTCGAAAACAGAGTTTAACAATTTACTCACCATTACTCTCTCTGTTTCATCTTTCTTTACCTCTGCTCTGTAAAGATGAGTTCTTTTGCTTTTTTCACGAGACAGGATACCTTTATCAAACATTATCTGCATAGTCTTTAATGTTGTTGTATACCCTATATTTCGTTTATCCTTAAGTTTTTCATAAATTTCTCTAACTGTACACTCTCCTTCAGCCCATAAAATCTGAAGTATCTCAAGTTCGCTATCTGTTGGTTTGTATTTTTGCATCTGTTGTTTTATTTAATATTACGAACATTTTCGTAATACAAATATATTGATATAATTTTACAATCAAAGTTTAATTACGAAAACTTACGTAGATAAATTAATTTCACAATCGTTGCCAATATTACAATATAGATATCTTCTGTTTTCACATTTTTATGAAACCAGTAATACACAATATTTAACGATTATTTACATTAGATAATCATAACAATATTCCTGCTAATTATCTTTTTTAATTTGTAATGCTAATGTTAACAAATCAGGTTATTCAAGTCCACATTATACTTATTAAGACCATTACAATAACTATTTCATAAATCATAAAACAGAGAGTGTATTAAGAAATAATTATTCAGAGTAGATAAACAGTACCAAACCATGTATAATATATGAATCTTCTGATAATAAATGTATTGTCGTTTTATTATCATTATATGATAATATTATACGCCATGCAACAAATTTGACTTTTGTCAGTTATTATACTATAAAAAACATAGGAGGATTTTGAATATATGAAACAATTATTCTACCTTCATCTATATTATGTTACCCAATATCGCCATAATAAATTATATGGTGCAGAACAATTAACATATTAATTAAAAACTCGACCAAAATGACAGAACCAAAATACGGAGTTGCAACGTGCAGCATTATACCTGTTAGGAAAGAACCAGATGAGAGAAGTGAGATGACCAGTCAGGTGCTGTTCGGAGAGTTATTTCTTATTAAGGAACAGTCTATAAAATGGTCAAAAGTAACCCTTGCCGACGATAATTATTATGGTTGGATAGATAATAAGATGTTTACTGTAATAGATACAGATACCTTTAACATGCTATACCAGAATCATAAAACAATTCTAAAAAGTAGTCATACAGTATATACTCCAAATGATCAGAAAATGTTTTTAGTACAAGGATCATCTGTTCCTTTTGAGTTAAGTGAGTTCTATTTTACATTTAACGATAAGTTCTATAGATTGGACAAACCAATTAATGTTACAGACAAGGATTTAACAGGTGCCAGTATTGTTAAAACATCACTTGAATATATAAACGCACCCTACCTATGGGGAGGAAAAACAAAATATGGCATTGACTGCTCTGGTCTTGTGCAGATGATATATAAACAACATGGTATTTTCATGCCCCGCGATACCTCAAAACAGGTAGATATTGGTAAAACAATAAGCTTTGTTGAATCTGCCAAACATGGTGATATAGCCTTTTTTGACAATGAAGAGGGTAACATTGTTCATGTAGGTATATTACTGAATAACAAATCCATTATTCACGCATCTGGCTGTGTACGCATAGATAGCTTTGACCATCAGGGTATATTCAATAAAGAACGAGACACCTACACTCATAAGTTAAGAATTATTAAACGTCTATTCTAATTATTGCACTCTGAACTCACTATCATACTGTAAGGCAACCAATAATACTATGCGCATTGACTCTTTATTTGACTGAAGTGAGATTGATACGTGAAATTTTGACTATGCCCTGTTCTGTTCACGAGTTTGGT
>DKJY01000180.1 GCA_002454955.1 Bacteroidales bacterium UBA6680 | reverse complement strand
CGGCGGGAGTTCTTCCCGCCGTATTTTTTTAATACCATATTAATATCTTATTAAGATTATGTAAAATTATTATATTTGAAACCTTTTCTAAATTTCAGAAGGAATCATTTTTATTTAAAGTTACACATTGCAAATACACTCCTCACATTAGGTAACAGTTTTGCAAATTACATACAACTATAAAAAGAAAATTATAATAAATGAGAAACAGGTTAACAAATATTAAGGTTATTGTAAAGCTATACATCCTTGTTTTATCGGTATTTACTATGTTTAGAGTAATATTTTTTATTGCCAACATAAACCATATATCAAAAATAGACCCTGAAGGAAAGTTTATAAACATTATTAAGGCCTTTTTAATGGGACTTAGATTTGATATTGTTGTATCTGGACAAATACTATTCCTACCATTTATTGCTCTATCTGCAATGTTTGTTATTAACAGATACAGCAAAATAGTCCACAAGGCTATATATTTGTACACTCTTATACTTTTTATTGTAGCATTTACAATATCTGCCATAGATGTACCTTTCTTTATGAATTTCTTTGAGCGATTCAACATCTCAGCATTCCAATGGATAGACAGTCCTGCATTTATGTTTAAAATGATTATTGGAGAACCTCTTTATTGGTTCATGTTTATTCCATATGTTATTATTATATATATATTCAACAGATTTCTAAAAAAGATACTTATAAAAACCAACAACACTCTTGATAGTAAATTCAGTAACACCACTGTAAGAACCATAATATCTTTGGTATTTGCATTTGTAATGTTTATAGGTATCAGAGGACGTTTAGAATCTAAATCGCCAATACGTATAGGAACAGCATACTTCTGTAATAATGCATTCCTGAATATGTCTGGCTTAAACCCAACCTTCACATTCATAAAGAGTGCACTTGATAAAGGTAAAAGCAGATATGCAGAGATAAACATAATGCCGGAAGAAGAGGCTGTTAGCTATGTTGCTAACAAATTTAGTATTATTAATACGCAAGGTGACAAATCGCCAATATCAAGAACTATAAACCCAGATAGCATCTCAGATAAGAAACCAAATGTGGTTCTTATTATAATGGAGAGTATGAGCTGTGGAAAAATGGGGATATATGGTAATAACGATAATCTTACACCTTTTCTTGATAGCCTATCAAATCACTGCTACACATTTGATAATATATACTCAGCAGGAATTCATACATTTAATGGTGTATACGGCACACTTATGTCTTATCCTGCACTATTTCTTCAACATCCAATGAAAGGAACCAGAATTAAAAAGTATAATGGAATAGCATCAAATCTAAAAAATAACGGATACTCAACCCTCTATTTTACAACGCACGATGGCCAGTTTGACAATATTGAGGGTTTCCTTTATGCAAATGATTTTGAAAGAGTTATCTCTGAATCAGATTATCCTTCAGACAGAGTTGTAAGTACATTAGGTGTTCCGGACGATTATCTTTTTGAATATTCAATACCTGTATTAAATAAACTTGCTAAAAAAGACAAGCCATTTTTTGCAACATTAATGACAGCTAGTGATCATGGTCCGTATACAATACCAGACTATTATACTCCAACAAGAGATATGAGCAAAAAGAAACAGATAGTTGAGTATGCAGATTGGAGCTTAAGAAAGATGATTAATATGGCAAAAAAAGAGAATTGGTTTGATAATACAATATTTGTGTTTGTTGCCGATCACGGTCATCCTATAGATCCTAAATACAAAATATCTCTAAATTACCATCATATTCCAATGATGTTCTATTCGCCAAAGATAATTAAGAACCCTAAGAGAATGTCAAACCTTGGTGGACAAATAGACCTCTTTCCTACCCTAATGGGAATTATGAATATACCATATGAAAATAATACACTTGGTGTAGATCTGCTTAAACACAATAGAGAGTATATGTATATGTGTAGCGATAATAAATTTGGCGTAATAAACCACGAATATTTTCTTGTTGTTGAGAAGGAGATTAAAGGTTTATACAAGTATAAAAATGGGGATCTAAGAAACTATGCAACTGAAAACAGAGAACTGGTAAATAAGATGGAGAGATACGGTAAAGCAAACATGCAGGCAGCACAGTATATCATTAAGAATGATCTGCAAAAATAGATCTCAATAAAAACACAAAAGAAAGCAGTATTCTATATATAATAAGGATACTGCTTTTTTATTATGATTACAACCTAACCTTTTTCTAACAAATCAATACATGATATCTGTAACTTCTTTATAAGCCTAAACAGCTCCTTACGTTCGTCATTTGTAAACTCATTAAGTATCAGAGTCTCTGAATTCTCAATTGTAGTCCACAATTTTCCAATGGTATCAATACCTGTGTCTGTTATTTTAATATGCTCCGTACCCTCTGTATAGATATATCCCTTACTCTTTAGCAAACCAAAAAACTTATCAGATTCATTCTCGCTGATACCAAATTGTTTTCTTGCATCCAGAATATCCATTATCTTATCACATTTCAGAACCATCAAGAAAACAATATGCGTACTCGACAAATCAGAAACCTTCTGCAACTCTTTATCAAGAACCTCCTTTATCAATACAGAAGCTACATTAACCTCTCGTCCTAAAGTTGTCTTTATTTTACTATCTAACACACTCAATATCTGTTTTAATCTTAATTCGTAAATACTTATACCAGCAGCAACACCCACATTTAAACTCTCAACACTACTATACATTGGTATCTGAACCGTAATATCAGCCTCCCTCATCAGTTCTTCTGAAGCTCCGTTGGTTTCATTTCCAATAACCAGAGCAATTGGTTTATCTGTTAACTTTACCAACGATTGTATCTGACTACCATACGGACTTGTTGTTACAATCTGATATCCTCTTTTTTTAAGAGATTGCACTGTTAATTCAGGGTTATTAAACCTTGTAACGGCAGTAGAGAAGACCCTTCCTCTTGATGAGTTAACACATCTTCGTTGAAACAAATCTATATCCTGTTTGGTGCTAAAAATACTATTAATTCCAAAAGCATGACATGTACGAACTACAGTACCTATATTTCCAAAATCCTGTAAACCATCCAGAACCAGAATAAAATCACTACGCACTTCAATATTGGGTAAAACACCAACAGCAACCTCCGCAATAAGATAATTTGTTCCGGTAACCTTCTTCAGGATACCCTCAGATACTTTATAGATACTTTTACCACTAAACCTGCTATCAATAGATTCTGCTTTATCAGATATCAATATAAAATCTATAATTACTCCAGATTCAATTGCCCAAACAATAGACTCAGCTCCTTCAATCAGAAATTTATCTCTTTTAGCTCTGCCTTTAGCGCTATTTAACTCGCGAGCTAACAGAATCCTTTCATCCTTTAACGACTTTATAACCTCAATCATGCACAAAAGCTATTTAGATATATTACCGTCTGTCTGACCATCATTCATTAGCCAATTATTATCGTCATTAGCCTCTATTAACTCAGATATCTCATAATCGGCATAATATCCTTTCTCAATAAACGGATCACTTTTTATATAATGCTTTGCCTCTGTAATACTATCTGCAATAATTATCTGAAGTGCTCTATCGTTATCGGTATATGGTCCGCATATAAACAAAAGCCCTTTACTTTGTAAACTCTTAAGATGATTAACATGAGCTACCAACAACTCATCTGTTAATGTACCACACTGTTTACTCTTTAATACAACAACAAACTTTCTCATAATATCAAACTAAATATTTATTTATTGCATATGCTCATTTAATGGCAAATATAAAAAAACAGATATCCTATCAGATACAAAAGAGACCTGTTATATATACAGGTTATTGTAATAACCATTTTATTTCAAACAAACATCACTCCTTAATAAACCTCTCAATACAATCTATAAGATTGTCTATATCTTCCGCAGATATTGTAAATGGTGGTAAAAAACGTAATGTATTACCCTTAAATCCCACAACAAATCCTGATTCAAATAGTGTATTGTGCAGTTTAGTACCATCTATTTTGTCTGTAAACTCAATTGCAAGCATCAAACCACGAGCTCTTACATCATTAACATATTCACTGTAGTTATTCATAAGATACTCTAATCTGGAACTAAAGTACTCTCCCACTCTTTTACATACAGATATACAATCTCCTCTCTCTATCTCATCTATAACCTTTAAACCAATAGCACAACCCAACGGGTCATTTTGGTGCGACTGCGCATAAATAAATCCATCTGCATTAAACTTTTGTGTTGTATCAGAATTAAATGTAACTGCACTAACAGGAAAACCATTCCCGAGAGCTTTCCCTGTAACAACAACATCAGGTACAATATTATAATACTGAAAACCAAACCACTTGCCATGTCTTCCTATTCCGGTTGTAACTTCATCTACAATAAGTAAAGCTCCATTTATCCTTGCAAAATCAGACAGTTTCTCAAGAAATTCACTATCAGGAAACCTTACCATATCAACTGATGCTCCACCAGTCTCAATTACAAATGCCGCCACATCAGAAAAATCAATAGTATTAATTGCAGAGTAATCATTATAACCTATAGTAATCTGATCTCTATTATCCGTTTTTATCTGTCCAAAACCATATGCACTCAGGTATGAATTATTCACCTTAAGAATCTTTCCTCGTCCGGTTAAATGCTGAGCAACCATTATAGATAGATTTACAGCCTCAGAACCAGAACTAAGAAACACAGAAGAACCGCCGCTAAAGCCAATAAGAGACTGCAACTTTACCGACAACTCCTCCGAATAACTATTCCTGAATTTATAGCCCTGATGCATTAATACATCAATCTGCTCCTTTATAAAACTATTTATAGCTCTGTTTGAGTGCCCAAGATTTGCACACCAAACACCCGACTCAAAATCTACATATTTTTTACCGTCCGAATCGTACTGGTAACACCCTTCTGACTCAACCAATACCTTATCTGTAGGATTATAGAAACTGGTAATATCTCTTTTCATACAACTCTATTTTAACAATCTGTAATATGGTAATGTAATACTCTCCTCAAACCCTAACTTCTCTGCAAGCTTATATGAACCTATATTGGCTAAGTTACAAGCCCAAACCGGCTCATAGCCATTCTCAAGACAGTAATCAATAAGTAACGAACATGCATTTACCGCATATCCTCTGCCTCTATACTCTTTACGCGTCTCCATACCAAGTTCCAGCATATCATCATGTATAAATGCAGAGAAAGCCGTTGTTACAAGTTTGTCATCTCTATATAGAGAGAATCCAACTGCATTTTGCACAAAATCATCAGCACTATTCCAGAAATACTTAGGTACCACAAATCCGGGCATCTCATTAAACTCTTTTTCTGAAGTACGCTTTATAACACAACTATCATAATTTAATGATGATTTCAGGGCTCTGTATTTATCTTTATTAAAACTGAAATTAACCCTTGTATTCATCTCAACACGTCCGTTCTCTATAAAGCTTTTATCCGATATAATATTATCAAGAACACAATCCCAATCAGATGGATACGCTTGTAGCCAAATATCTCTGTCTCTTCTGTTATCAGAGTTCTGAATATATGCAGCAAATTCACTGTTAAATGTAGTATTCTCTGAGTTACCAAACAGCAGCGACATTCCGTAAGGATGCTCAACATAAAATGCCTCAGGATTATCTAAATCATCAACATATACCGCACCATTAATACGATGCTCAATAACAGCCCTTGCAAAAAGGTTATTTACACTTACCCGCATTAAGTAAGGTACCACAACGCTGTAATTTGAAGTATCAAGCTTTTTCATGTTAATAATAGTTTTAATTGTCATATGAAACCCACCTATATTATCACTCTTATGCTCAACAGGACGTTGTATCGGTTAGTTTCATAAAAACAGACAGTTAATAAATTGAATCATATATTAAACTGCTATCTGCACAGCTTTATTATATACGCATGTAATGTAACAAATAAAACATTCAGAGAACAGTTATATTTTATATATTATAACTATATAATTATAGCGATTTCCCAAATAACTTATGAATAAGAATTGCCTAATAGTACACCTGACTACAACTATATAATTTTACATTTACAATAATATATTATAAAAATATAACAGAAATCTCATCTAATGATTAATTAAATCTGACACATCAAAGATATCTGGTCTTATTGAATAGATACAACAATCAGTTTACAGAAATTTAAGGCAATAAATCCCCTGTTTTTTGCTAACTTATATTACATACAAATTCGCAGTAGATAATATTAAATATACAAGGTATAGTTAAAAACAGATAACAGTAAAAATATTTTTATCAGCCACACACTAAAAACAGCTATTAATAGTAATAATTAACCGATAAAAGAACTAAAAATATTATGAAAATATGAGAGCTGTAATTAGAACAAAATACGGATCAGAGGAGGTACTACAGATTACTGATGTTAAAAAGCCAACACCTTCAGATAATCAGATCCTGGTAAGAATTCATGCCACAACACTAAACAGAACCGATTGTGGAGTGATAACAGGAAAACCATATATGATAAGATTGTTTACCGGTCTGTTCAGACCTAAACAGCCAATTACAGGAACAGATTTTGCCGGAAAAATTGAGAGCATTGGCAAAAAAGTAACAAAATACAACGTTGGACAGCACATTTGGGGATTCAACGATACAGGATTACCAACCCACACAGAGTATATAATTATAAAAGAGACTAGTAATATTGAAATAATACCAAATAATGTTAACTACGAAGAGACTGTATCTGTTACCGAAGGTACCCACTACGCATATAACTTTATAAATAAGGTACCAATAAAAGCCAAAAACAGAGTTCTGGTAAACGGAGCAACCGGTGCAATAGGTTCGGCAGCAGTTCAACTACTAAAAAACCTTAATGTGCATGTAACAGCTGTATGTAATACAAAGAATATTGAATTAATAAAATCATTAGGTGCCGATGTCATTATAGACTATGAACACGAAGATTTCACAAAAAGAGAAGACAAATACCACTTCGTATTTGATGCTGTTGGCAAAAGCTCTTTCAGAAAGTGCAAAGCACTGCTATACGATAAAGGAACATATATTTCATCAGAACTTGGACCAAAATCAGAGAATTCTTTTTTAGCAATTACAACAAATTTAACAGGAGGTAAAAAAGTGAAATTTCCAATACCGGTAAACATAAAACGAAGCCTTAAACTAATCCGATATCTGTTAGAGAAACAAAAATTAACTCCGGTAATTGATAGAGTGTACAACATAAATGATATTAGAGAGGCTTACAGGTATGTATCATCAGGACAGAAAACAGGAAACGTTGTTATACGAATAGATTAATATTTGTTTTCTGGTATAGAATTTTTATACCTGATTAAAGAAATCCCCGAAAAGAATGAACTATTCCGGGGATAAAATATGATAGCTAAAAGATGTTATAGTATACATTAACTGACTAACTATATATAGATACTAACGCTTAATAATAGCACCATCAACTATCTCCTTTATATGTACAGGTTTTATAAATGAATTAAATATTACAAACTTTTCTGGTTTATGAAGTATATCATAAGTCAAATCTAATCTTGTAACTTGTTCTTTTCCATCCATCTCAAACTTTAGCAGAATTCTGAGTTTTAAATCCTCAAACTTTAACCCTTTTAGCATACGTTTATCAATCTTTGCAATAAGTCTGTTACCATCCTTATTATCTATATCTAACAAAAAACAGCCATCTAAAACAACATTCCGGAGTCTCTTGTTCCTGCAAATACATATATTATTCCGGTCATTATCTTTAGGATAAAAATTATCAAAGTATCCCTCTGAACCATAAAACAGATCATGCCACTTACTATCTTTATCCCTTTCAGGTAAAGATATATTTAAGCTATCGCGAATAAAACCGGCTAATTTATAAGTTGCCAAAAGAGATCCATTATATGTCATATGCTGATTCCCTTTATATGTATTCTGAAAAGACCATCTTTCAAACCCACAATAATAAGGCTTTGTTTGCATATTAACCCACCTGTTAGGATACCTGTCAAGTATCTCAGATAGTTTATCTCTCCATACAGAATAGTCTGAAATATGCCTTTCATACATTGGAAGTGTAAGAAAAATAAGCTCTACATTCTCTCTTTTACATAAATTTACAATTCTTTCAACATAATCATATGAATAGTTACTATAACTATACTCCACTCCTTTAACCGGAGAGCCTAAAGAGTCATATTTTCCTATTAGTTTATCATCAATTCCGTTAAGAAAGCAGATATACCTTCCTAAATACAACTCCTTCTGTCTTCGGCCTTTTTTAGTCATAAGAACTCTATTTTTCCTGAGCTGATCTCTGTTATTAAATATAAAACCATGATTTCTCAATGTATTTGACCATGCATAAAGGTAGTTATCAGAGGTAAACAGATATGGCATAGATCTTAGCTTTACAAAAAAGTTCTTTCTGGCATAAAAGCTCTTAAGCTGATCCGAAACTCCTGCTTTACTCAACTCAAAAGGGTTAAAATCATCTATACCATAAGTCTCTATAACAACAAGCTTAGGATCTGTTCTGGCAAGTGCCTCTTTTAAACAAAAATATGTATCGGCAATATTTGTTCCCGGAGAGGCTAATATAAATGCATTAACACCCAACGCTAAACTAAGATTCTTAGGATTTATTCCTGTATATAAGTGCGAATTTCCGAGCAACAATACATCAACACTGTTCTTCTCTGTAAAACTATAAAATGACTCCCACTTCTTCTTTGTATGATTATTTGATTCGTTAAGATCAAAATATCCTTTTATATCAAGATAGAGTATCACTGAAACAAACAGAGTAATAATAAACAATGATTTTATTAATATACACAGTATTGGTTTACTGAAACAGATACTCTTTGTATCTGCTCCGGTTAAACTCTTCTTCTTTCTCCTCTTCATAACGACTCTCCATTAAAATTGAAAATAAATAAAGTTCCTGTCGTCTAACCCTGTACCATAGCTACCTAAAAAAAGAATAGCGGCAATTATAAATATATATACGCACCATCTGAACATAAAATACCTAGACACAAACCAATTATAGAGGTCACTATACCTCTCTTGCATTATTTCAAACAGTATATATGCAAACAGCACCTTAACAGTAAAATAAAACTCTGCTTTATTCAATCCTTGACTATACAGTACATCTTTGGTTGAAACCCCTAAATCAGATAGCATTAAAAAAGCACTATTAAACGTTTGAGATCTGAAAAACACAAGTGTTAATGCCCATAATAAGAAAACTGATACACTTACAAGTATCCTATTTAGTAATCTCTCTCTGTTAATTGATTTAAAAAATCCTTGAAATAGTAATAAGAACAGTCCGTTTAGTAAGCCCCAAACTACAAAATTCCATGACGCTCCATGCCATAAGCCGCTTACTGAAAACACTATTAGTATATTACAGATATATTGCACTCTGTTTTTTCTGCCTCCTAACGGAATGTAAACATAATCTTTAAACCAGGAACTAAGACTAATATGCCATCTTTTCCAGAAATCAGATAGCGAATATGCCATATATGGTCTCTTAAAGTTTAAAGACAGATTAAATCCTAATACTCTGGCTGCACCAATAGCAATATCAGAATATGCCGAGAAATCAAGATATAACTGAAATGCAAAAAAGATAATTGCAACAAAAGCTGTTATTGCATCTAACTGCTCAATATTACTATAAGCATTATTAACAAAAATAGCCAACCTGTCAGCAATAACAATCTTCTTCAAAAATCCCCATGACATTAAAAGTAATCCGCTTCGCAATGTTTCATAATCAACAGTTATCTGCTTCAGAAATTGCGGTAAAAGTTTTTTAGCCCTCTCTATGGGGCCTGCAACTAACTGCGGAAAAAATGATACAAATGCTATAAATGCAAATATATTTCTTGTTGGTTCAAATCTTTTATAATAGATATCAATGGTATAACTCAAGGTCTGAAATGTATAAAAACTTATTCCAACGGGCAGAATAATATTTAACCTTAAATTATCTGTATTACTCCCAAAAAAAGAGCATAGATCAGACATACTCTCTATAAAAAAATTATAATATTTAAAGAACGCTAAAAATCCTATATTCACGGTTATACTTAGTAATAACCACAATTTTCGTTTTGTCTTATTACTCTCCTTTCCTATTTTATATCCTACAACAAAATCGGTAAGCGAACTTATAAATATTAACAGCAGAAACCGCCAGTCCCACCAACCATAAAAGATATAACTTACTATAACCAGAAAAATATTTCGATACAGGATACTCTTTCTTAAAAAAATCCAGTAAAGAAAAAAAACTATAAAAAAGAATATCCCAAAACTTATTGTATTAAATCCCATAATATTAAATGATATTAATATTTGATTAATCTAAGATTGGAATAGTGTTGTGCTATTAAATAGCACACAATAAAACAAGAGATACCCCGTATTTAACTAGAGTATTCCGGGGTATCTCTAAAGGCTAATAATACAACCACATATTTGAGCCATATAGTTTTACAATATTTATATATAAACTAATGTATTTAAGCTCTAAGTGAGTGTTTAAAGTTTAAAAAGTAATGTCTGTATTAGTGTAATCAGGATCATCAATAGTTACAGATATGCCATTTGTCGGAAAGAAATCACCTTTCAGCGTAATCATTTTACCAGCTTCAACAGATATATTTGGTATTGTTACCTTACTTACCAAATCACCCTTTCTGGTAGATGTAATAACCTCTACTTTTGTTTTACCCGGTAACAGATGGAATGAGTATCCAAAATCATCTGGTGCATATCTATAATATACCGGCAACAATAAGTATTTATACTCTCCGTCAAAGAATGTCTCTTTTGTATCCATCTTAATTGCACGGCTACCATTAATTTTTATCTCAATTCTGTTTGCTTCTGCAGGTATAGGCGATGTACTTACAAACTTAAGTTTTCCGGTAACTCTCTTTGCTACAACATTTACACTCACCTCTCCTTTTACAGAGAACTTCTTCTGAGCCATAAAAACATCACTTGTTCTAACGTTAAGTGTAGCAACCTTATTCATATAGATATCATTAGGTATACGTTTATCGTTCCAGAACCAGTTATAGTTACGCACTAAATAGCTCTTTTTACCCAACCAATCATCTATAAAAGACTTATATGCAAACAGATTTAGCATATAATCACCCTCTGGCAAATCAATTTTAGTATTCTCATTTGGCTTTCCGTTACCAGAGTGCTCAAAAACCTGAATAGTTTTGTAGTGAACATAGTTACCACTCTGTAGTTGATAAATCTGAATCTCTTTACCAGACAATGATGTGTTTTTTTCTACACTACCTGCTGCTTGAGGCATTACTGTTACCGATTTCTCAAATGTTTGCGAAAATGTAACCGAATAGATCTTCTTTCCGGCATCTAAATCAAGCTTCTCTTCCTTTTTTGTACAGCTGAATAGCATTAAAACAGCTGCAATAATGAATAAATTCCTCATACTATAATGTTTTAAAATTGATTCTAAAATAGCTGTTACATAGTACCATTAAATATTGCAGATCGCTTTTTATGAAAACACTATAAAATCGTGAGGTTTTGTGAGGTTTGATGTACAAATTGTAAACTGTTTGCTAATTAAATTAAATGAGCCAATCTGCAAAAACAGGTTGGCTCATTATTATAAATATCAGTATACCCCGATATAGTATGTAATATAACCTAATTTAATATCACCGTTTCGCCATCTGCCGGAATAATAATTCTGTCTTCTATACCCTTCTGTTCTGCCAGATTTTTTAAATCTTTACGGGTAGAGAAACAGTGATCAAGCGACTCCATATGTATAGCCACAATCTTAGCATTAGGTGCAAGTTCAGATATCTGCACTGTCTCATTACTATCCATAAGTATCAGGTTGGGTCCCATGAATTTGGCTCCGCCAGAGTGTGTAATAATTATATCCGGATTGTACTTAGTTATATTTGCTTTTATCTCATCATCAAGCACACAATCGCCAATCCAATATATAGTTGGATGATTTTCTGCTTTAAGAACAAAGCCAGAAACCTCTCCTAACTGTTTAACAGCTTCTCCTCTTCCGTGTTTACCTCCGGTTCTTATAATCTCTATTCCTGCAAAGTCTGAGCTTTTCTCAACAACTGTTGTATTTTTAAAACCATACTTAGCAATAGTTTCAGAATCAAAAGATTGATAATATAGCGGAATATTCTTATCAATAACCTCAACCGCTTTAGCATCTAAATGATCCAGATGTGTATGTGATATTAAAATTGCATCTACACCCTTTAATATATCATTAATACTAAAAGGCAGGTTAACTGTAGGATTTTTATTCTCTGCCGGATTTACAAACGACATAAATGCATCCTTATCAGACAACATTGGATCTGTGAGTATTGTCTTTCCTGCATACTCAATCTTCATTGTTGCATTTCTGATTAACTGAATTTTAACACTCTCTTTATCTGTATTGTTGCTCTGTTTACACGATACCATAATAGCAACCAACAGAAGTAAATAACTAAATCTTCTCATCTGTTTAATATTAATTTGCAGAACAAAGATCTATCTTTTAACAGATTACAGACATACCACTTTTATAGTAAATAATACCAATTTGATAACTACTGTTTATTACTATTTCTGAATGCCATTGGTGTAACACCATTAAGTGTTTTAAAAAAACGTATCATATGATTTGGCTCTGAGAAGTTTAGCGTATCAGATATCTCTGCTATAGTATTGTCTGTAAACAGCAGTTCGTTCTGAATCTCTTGCGATAATCGTTGTTTAAGCAATCTGCTTGCAGGCAGGTTAAACTGTTTCTGTACAGCCTTATTTAACGATACTCTGCTTACACCAATAATTTCAGCATACTCCTCAACCCTTTGTTTATACCTTATATTATCTTCTAATAATCTCCTGAACTCATATGCAAAACTATTCTGTGGCGACTCCGCAGTAAGATTAAACCTTTTACCATATATCCTGTTAAGTTTCATTAGTATATAGTAGAGTAACGATCTTATTATATGTCCGCTATCATACTTTGAGTTATTTAGTTCACTCTTTATCTCCTCAAGCATATCGCACAGCTTGTCTCTATCTGTATTATCTATATTAATTGCCGGCGTATAGCTAAGCTGATAAAAATAGTGTAATCGTAACGAGAAATATTTATCTGCAAAGAACTCATTAAGAAAATCTTCCTGAAATATCAACGATCTGCCCTTTAACTCATTTGTATTTACATTCCATTGTCGTTTTTCATGAGCCGATATAAAGAGTACCATATTATTGGTGAGTGTAACCTCTCTGTTATTAAGCCTTACCGTACCTTTGGCACTATCAAGAAACAGAATCTCAAAAAAATCTGCTGAATATAAACATGAACCAAAATAATCTTCTGAAAATTCATTCAGATAGAGCATATTCATCAGAAAATCGACACCACAAGCCGATTTATGAAATTTTATCTTATTTACCTCCATATATAGTAAGTATCAGTATATATAATTGATTGCAAACTGTACAAATTTACAAATTATAAAATATATTATATCGTGTTTAACTGTATACTCACTATATGTTAGTACAGATAATGGTATACTAAAAGACCGGATATCTGTTGAGCATAGAACATTTTAAGACAGATTCCGGTCATTTAGCTTAAGTAGAAACTAACTATTTATGCAATATCTTGTGGACTATCAGTTGACGATTTCATTGTAGGCAGTGAGTACTTTGATAAACGTGCAGGATCGTCAGAGAATATTATCTTTGCTATATCGCTTACCTGTTTAACTTTTTTATATAATTTATTACATGCCAGCAATCTATCCTGCGTTATTATACCTCTCTCCTTTTTAAATATCTCCTGTTTTCTGTTTTTCTCTAAAAGATCGTTTTTATATACAGGTATCTTATCAATCAGATTTGGGCTACAACCAGAATCTATAATCTGATTACGATATTTTGATGTTGTCTTCTCAAGGTTCTCCATAAACATAACCATATCTGCCTGATTATTTCTAACCTTATCTATATCGTTCTTACCAAACTGATTATGCACAGCAATGTTATCAGGAAATGCCTTAGCTACAAAATAGATTATACTTTTAAAGCATCTATTACAGTTATCTAGCGCCTTAACCACATCATCTGTATACTCCGATAATTCATCGCGTATAATAGCATCTGTTTTTATATTGTATATGATATCAATATCGGCCTGTATATCATCTGCATGCGATGCCATAAATTTACTATCAAACTCTTTAAAGTACCCTATATCTGTCGGAAGTGCTTCTACTAATAGTTCTGAAAATTGTAACAAAATTGAGTCTGGCAAGTTGTAAAGGCGTCTTAACGTTTTCATGTCAAAAAAAACTTTAATTATACATATTAACTATCAACCTGTTCCGTAAGGTTGTTATACACAATTTCCGAAAAAGATTATTACATGTCAATAGTTTATATAATTTTTTTTGGTGATATATATCACCTTTTTATAAAACAGCCGATATAATAAGGTTTGCTTAAGAAGATATATTACTATTTAATATCTATAATAATGGTGACCGGATAGTTTAAACACTGCTAATGTACGTTTACTTATAACAATTTTTGTTTATACACATACATAGCTCGTTTATTCTATTCCTGTTTTCGCCAACATCTTCCAGCTCTCGTAAATGATCTTCCAAAGTCTGTAAATCATCATACAGGCTTCGGTTATCATCATCGTACTTTGTTTAACTCATTCGGCAAAAACAGGTTGGCTGCTAACATAGGTAAGTCATCTACAAGCTATATTTTAAAGTATATTGCGAATATCATCGGAGAAAGTATATACTAAAAAGATTAAAAAAGAATAGCCACCCGCAATCTGGTGGCTATTACATATAATACATATCTCATATATAGAGAAATTGGTACACTCCTGAGTCTGTATACACATCAAACACGCAACTCAGGAGCTGCTTAAATTTAATTAATCAGGAACATAGATAACCTCACCATTATCCAATTGATAAGCCGTACCAATACGTTTACCCTTATTATCTGACGACGAAGAAGTCTGCTCTGAAGCTTTATACTTCTCTATTTTCTCGCCTTTTTTTGTAATTATCTCCATATTCTCTTTACCAGGATTCTTAACCATGGTAAAATCATCTTTAGAGAACACCTCTGTCATATTATATCGTGCCACCAAAGCCACCATTAGAGCAACAGCAAAAACCATTGCTACATCAAACAAGTTTGCCACGGTTGAAACCGGATCTATATCTTCGTTCTCTTTAAATCTATCTTTTCTTCTCATTTATTATCTTGCTTATTAAGGAGTTTAGCATTTTCTCCTCTTTGTATAACATCTCAAGTATTTTATTAAACCTGGTCTCATGCACATAACCAATCTCTTTTGCAATAATCATTTGCGTTTCGATCTCAAATAACGATCCTATTGAGTACTCTAAAAAGCGTTTATAGTCTGCCTGACTCCTGCGGCTACAACCCTCTGCTATATTAGATGCAACCGATACCGAAGCTCTGGTCATTTGACTTACTAAACCATATCTCTCCTCTTTAGGAAACGACGATACTATACTATACTATACACCTCTTTTGTCAGCTCAATTGCAAACATCCAAACCCTTAACTTGCGGAAATTTCTCATGATATCTATTCTGGTAATTAATAAGAACTTACTATAAATAAATTACCCAAAAAATTTCAAAGATCAAAAAAAGCAGTTAGCTAAGGTTGTTGGTTTTTAGTTATTAGTAGTTAGTTGTTGGTTATTGGTTATTGGTTGTTGGTTATTAGCTTTTAGTAGTTAGTTGTTGGTCATGGTTGTTGATTGAATGCTAACGAACTAAAAACCAAAAGCTAAAGACCAAAGACCAATGACTAAAAGCCAAAGACCAAATCTAACTTCCTTTCATAAGCTCTGCCAAAAATTCAAGATTATTGATATCGTTATTGTACCATCGTTTCTTTATCTGTAGTGTAATAAAACCAATAGCTCCAATCACCAATCCTATAACTGTTGTTGCAAAAGCCACCTGCATATTATTTGCCATTGATGCAATATCGCCTGTTGCAAGACCGGTAAGAGCTGGTCCCATCGGAATAAGAGTTCCCATTAGTCCAAGTATTGGTCCCAGTTTACTTAACGACTGGCTAACACTCATATCTTTCTGGCAAGCTGTCTCAAAATTGTTAATTATCCTGTCGCAGTGTGTTGCAGAGTTTGAGTTCTCAATAAGTTTTTCCATATATATCTTAAGCAACGATGTCTTTTCAAGATTTATCTCCTCAACTTTCTGTTTTATATTGTTGGCGTTTATCTCATCAAATTTACTCTGTATTACTCTGTTCTGTTTCATCTTAACCATATATGTACTGTAAAAACTCCCTATAAGAAGTAGTGCCCTTACAAAAAATATTATAAGTAATACAACCACAGGAACAAGTAATCCTGTAGATATCCAATACATTGTTTTTGTTATTAATTCCATTGTATACTATTTTTTACAAATTCTGATTGACTATTTTTAACCTCTTTCAGGTATTCATATATTTTGTTAATCTCTTTATCTCTCTTTTTCTTAGTAATACTCCTATAACTATTACCGGAACCGATACTCCTATAAAAACAGCCAGCGGTTTTAGATCTGTATGCATTGCACTACCGTTATATGGCGACGATGAGTATATTACACTTATTATTCCGGCCACCAATATTTGTAACATATGAACCATAAATTTAAGTTCAAGTGCAAATTGCTGCTCCTTTTCGCGACTAAGAAACAGTGATACGGCAATATATAATCCTACAAATAACGCTACTGAGCATAGTGCTAATACCTTAAAATTCATTCCCGGGATATTCAGGAATAGTGATATCTGCGCAAAATATAATGTTATAAACCAACTTGCAGATGGCAGATATTTCATGAGTTTAAACCTGTCTGTTCTGCTTCTCTTTATTATACTAAGATTTACCAATACTCCTATTACTGCCTCTACTGTTACAATTACAGATAGGGTATACATTAGGTTCTGATTTGTAAGCATTGCCTTAATTGAGGTATAACTCTCATTAATGGCATATGTGTGCGAAAACCAAAGGAATATAGCCGATACAATAGCCCATCCGGCAATAAGATATCGCTTAAAAAGAGAGCTCTGCAGGACAAATCCTGCAAAGCATAAAACAAACACGATGTATATTATTACAAACATCTATTCTCTATTTCTTCTGATTCGTAACCAAACAAGTATAACCGCAATAACACCTATAAACAGAAGGAGCATTCCGAAGTTTATATCAAGTGATGTGTTATCTCTCTCTTGTGTTTTCTGAACCTCATCTTTCTTAAGAACAACATTATCACTAGTCTTCTCTTTGCTAACATTTCTTACATTGTCTATCTCTTTTGTATAGCTATCTTTTAACTGGTTATTCAGGTTTTTACTAATAAATTCCTTAAGCTTTGCATTATCGCATACAAAGCCGCTACAGCCCGCCTGATGATCATTTACAAGTTTTGCATGCAGCTCAGATATTGCCTTTATCTGTTCATCTGTTGCTTTCCAGTATCCTTTTCTTACTGTCTCTAACATTACAGCACTCATCTCCTGAAGAGCATATGGATTCTCGCGCTTAAAGAACTCATGAACACCAAGGTTAAGATCATCTTTTATATATGTATCATAAAGATTATCCCACAAGCGGTTCTCTATTGCCGATGGTTTCATTACATTCCAGCCATAGGTATTACGGAATGTCTCTGCAAACTCCTCTGCTGAAGACGCTCCTCCTTTCATATACTCCTTAATGTATCGTGGATTAAGCAGTGTACTTCTTGTCTCTATCCATATAGCTTCTTGTAGTCCCTGAATCTTAGCATTGTTCGGATTTCTGAAATCGTTAAAGTACGATTCAGGATCGTTACCTGTTACATTCCTTACCGCAAGGTTTATTCCGCCCATAAATTCATATACATGATCAAGGCTAAGAGCTCCCCAAATATTACTTTGTCGTGGCTGAACAACTGCTTCTGTGTTTAACAGTGCTGCTTCAAACACACCTTGTTTAAAGTCGCCCCAATTTTCATCGCTGCCATATGCAGCACCCATATTATTTATATATGTCTTTGCAACCTCGTCTTCAGTCTCCCATCTGTCGCCACTCTCAACCATTCCCATAATTGCAGCGCCATAATTACCATTTACACCTCCAAATACTCTTGCCGATGATAGTTTACGTGCCTCAGCCGGAGAAAAACCTTTCTCTATTAGTAGTTTCTCGGCATCTAGCATACCATTTTTAACAGGGTTTATCTCATCGTTGGCCTCTGAAGCCATCTTTATTGCTCTGTTTATAAGGAATAGTCTTGACGCAGCAAGATCTCTTAGCTGACCAGATGTTTGAACCACAACATCTACACGCGGACGTTTTAGCTCGTCTGCAGGTATAAGTTTCAAGTTATTTACACTACCAAATGCATTCCAAACAGGCTCAACCCCTAACAGATAGAATATCTGAGCAATTGTGCTTCCTTCTGTCTCTATAAAACTACTAGACCAGAGGGTAAAGCTCACTTTTTTAGGATAATCACCATGCTTATCTCTGTAGTTATCTATTAGTGAGTTTGCTAGTTGTTTACCTCGCTCCCATGCCTCTTTACTTGGTGTAGCTTCTGTATTTACAGCAAACAGATTTCGTCCGGTTGGCAATGTTGCCGGATTTGCAACAGGATCGCCACCCGGAGTTGGAGGAATATATCCGCCATTTAATCCGTTTAGTAACGATAACATCTCCTTTTCAGGGCTCTGTTGCAGATTTAATTTATATTTAAGTACAGAGTTTATTGTGCTCTCTACCATAAGTATTGCATCAGAAAATTCTGTCTCAAATCGTTCAAGTTCTGCAAGTTTTTTTCCTGATTCGGCAATTGCTTTCTCAATATTTGTGTATGCCTGATCTGCTATAAGAGAGTTAAATATACCCTTTACCTCATCAGCTGGTTGTTTACTATAATTAAGTATTATACCTTTATTAACTGTGATATATTTAATACTCTTTTGCCACTGTTTAATGGCTGATATATTAAAGTTATTAAAATTATCACCTTCTTTAACATGGTTAAATGCATCTTTTATATTACTATCTGCCAAACCATTTATTATACTGTTCTCAAAGGCAATACGCTCTTTCTCTAGTTTCTCATTTATATTATCATCATTAATAAGCTCCAATACATATCTACGCCCCTCTGCTTTTGACATTATTGTTACAATACCTTTTATATTAGGGTTTGATGCAAGCTCAACGCTCTTCTGCATTTTTGTAACATACTTGCTTATCTTCTTAACCTTTGCAAGTTTCTTATCATTAAGTAGCGATACTGCCGACTCATATTTCTTATCTGATTCAAGTTTTTTAATATGTTCAACCTGATCGGCATAAGGAAGTATCTGTGCCAATAGTACCTTTACCTTTCTTCTCTCATCGTCAGTTATTGTTGTATCAACCTCGCTCTTCTTTTTATCGCCTCCCATAGACATCATCATTCCCATAATATTTCCTGACGACATCTTTGATTGTCCTTTTTTCCAGTCTAAAGCACGGTTATAATCGTTCTGATTTACAACTGTATTTAATATACCTGCAGTAGAGTTGTTTTTTAATACTGTTGAGATAATACGTTTAGCTTTATCTCTATACTGATTAAGTTTTAGCTGATTAGCTTTAACATTCTTATCTGCCAATCCTTTAAGGATATCGTAATCGGCAAGACTAAATGCTATAGGGTCAATAGACATCATTGTTACAGTTTCATCAATCTTCTCTTTTGTATATGGTACTGTAAGTGTATATAATCCTCCCGCTATCTTCTCATTTGATATCTGCTCTACAAAATTTGTAAGTTTAAGTATCTCTTGCTCAGTATATGGTTTTGTAATAACGCTATCAAGACCTACATCTTTGTGCAGTTGCATTTTAACAACATCCTCTTTTACAGATAGAGAATATTGTGTTTTAAGATCGTTAGATACCGTTGCATATCGTCTCAGTTTCTTCTGAATTTTATTGAGTTCGTTATATGTTTTGCTCTCAATAAACGGAGGCGTAAGATATGTACTTGTTGCCGAGTAGCTTCTGCGTTTTGCAATCATTCCCTCGCCAACATTACTTATTGTGTATACATAAAAGTGTGGTGTTGTACCAATTAGCGGATCTGTCCAGTCGTAATCTGAAAGCGCAATCTGTTTACCTGGTGTAAACTCAAGGCTACCATGTGTTCCGAAGTGTATAACAGCATCGGCTCTGAATCCGTGCTGAATCCACAGATATGGTGCTATATAAGAGTGTGGCGGAGCTGTTTTTGCGCCATGCACAAGCTGAAATGTATTCTCACCAACGCCCGGCATTGGTTGCGGAAGGATTACTACGTTACCAAAATCTACACGCGACACAGCAAGATAGTCTTTATTATCTTTTCTTACAGCCATATATGTTCCGGGAGCAACACCATACTTACTGTTTACAG
This sequence comes from Bacteroidales bacterium UBA6680, assembly GCA_002454955.1. GTDB lineage: Bacteria > Bacteroidota > Bacteroidia > Bacteroidales > UBA6680 > UBA6680. The sequence continues at coordinate 21,856 of DKJY01000180.1, read as the reverse complement.
CCTCCATAAGTTCTGGTTTAACAGACTCCTTTGTCCATGAATTATATATATCTGCTGATATAAGCTGCGGCGATCCATTCTCAAGAAACTCACTGAATGCACCATCGGCGTATGGTCCTAAAACCGGACCTCTCTTCATTACCAACTCTTTAAAATCTTCGAAATTCTCCGGCAGACCTGTTACCTTATACCCTGCTCTTTTTAATCGTTTTAACGTATTATGTAACGATGGTAAAACCTCCATATTTGCAGCAACCATTGCATTCTTTCCTGGTCCTTTAAAGTATACTATTGCAACCTTTTTGTCTGCATTATTCTGTTTGCCAAGTTTAATATATTTATCAACCATATTACCAAACTTCTTTAATCTGTCTGGTATAGCTTTAAACACAAGGTACCCGTTCTCATCTTCGTAAAGTGCATTTATTGCATAAGGAGCAATCCCTCCATCAAGCTCAGGCATTGTAACACTCTGACTTAATATACCTCCAAACATTCCCTGTTTGTCTTTCAGCCATTTATCGTAGCGCTGAAATGCACTTACCGGACAAAGAATTGGTACATTTATCTTTTTAAGGTCTGCAATTGCCTTTTGTGTTCTGCCCATAGTAATTCTACCATGTGGCATATATATAACTAATTTGGGGTTAATCTCTTTTATAAGATCTATTCTTTTTCTGAAACTTGCAAGAGGATATACATTATAGTTGCGCTCCTCAAGCTCTTTTATAAGACTCTGTATATGGTGAATGTTTGAGTTAAATGGTCCGGGAACACTCGTTAATAAAACAATCTTATCATTACCCTCTTTAAAGTATCCCTTTTCTGTTGCAAATTTTTCATATTCCGATACACTATCAAATATATCTTCGTTCTCTAATCTGAACAAAATATCGTCGCCAATTGACTGAGGTTCTGTAATAGAGTCTACAAACAGGCTTTTTTTATCTACCTCTTTACGAATATAATTAAGAAGCGATGAGTAATTTTTATTACCTCCATTCTCCAAAAAGGCTGCCACTTTATCAAGTACTTTACCTTCAAGAGTTGTAAGTTTCAGGTTCGGATTTGTTGCAGCCCACAGATACACCTCTGTTCCAGACTCTTCAATAGTTTTTATCTGTTCTGGTGTTAGTTTTAATCCCATACCGAACATAAGGGTAAAATCGTACGATTTAAGTTTCTCCAGATCGGTTGTTTTTACAACATCAACATCAATAAAGCTGTTATCGTTTGATTTTATTATCCGTGAAGCCATATATTCCTGGTAATTAACCAGAGCTACTTTTGTTGGCGAAATTTTAGATGCATATATATAGTACAGTGCTCCTATAACAAGGAGGGCTACAATACCAAGTAATATTTTGCGTTTCATCAATATAAATATTTGTTTGTAATAAACTGTGCCAATAGTTATCTGTAAATGTTGTTTACAAATTGTATTGGTCTTTTTGTTGTCTGTTTTATTTCTCTCTTTTAATTAAATGTTCTGAAACTATTTTCGGCGTCTGAAAAGCCAGTCGATAGTTCCGGATATTAGTACCAATACTGTTAATAATCCGAATAGTGGATTAATAAAGAAGTATAACATGCCTACCAGCGATTTAAAAATTCGCCCATTATGTGTCTCAAAGGCATAGTTCCATAATGACATTCTATAGTTGCTGTTTAATGTTTCCGGCATTATAAAGCGTTCATTATCTTTTGATCCGTCAATCTTGAACAGTCCGGTGGTGTGGCTGTTGAAGTATTCTTTGCCATCTGGTGTTTTAAAGTATCCTGTAACCATATAACCACCAAACCCTCCTCTGCTGAATCCTTTTGATCCGCTATCGGGCAACATATTCTGTGCTTCCCCTGTTTTGGTATTAAAGCGCTGTAACCCACCAAACGACCCAATTATTACAGTTGAATCTGATTCACAACGGAATACTGTTGCACCCATTGCAAATATTCTTGCCTTTACAGCTGATTTTTCGAAAGGTTGATTAAGATTTGCATCAGCTTCCCATAAACCATCTGCATCAATAATAATTTTGTTGCGTCCATGGTCGTACATTATGTTTCTGATCTTATTGTTCCAGGGATTTTTACTCACTATTCCCGGTACAAGGCTCTTTTTTATCTTCCCTTTACTTATTGCAAACACCAATGGTGGATGTATAAACATACCTGTTATTACTATAATTAAGAGAAAGAGAGCAGCATATATACCAAGTTTAAGATGGTATTTAAAGAAAAGTGTGAATATTTTACGCTCCTTTTTTGAGGTTGGTTTGTTACGTCTCTTAAGTCGTCGCCACTTCTTTGGCCAAAACCACAGATAGAATGCAGTTACAGACAAAAACAGAAGTATCATTGCAAATATATCCCATAGTATCTTTCCCGGAATGCCCCATATTGTACCATCGTGTAGCATAAAGAAAAACTCTGTAAGACTCATATATTCACTAACAGTATCTCTTTTTGCTTCTGTTTTCTCAAATATCAGATCATCCGCATTATTGCATACAAACATATCTGAACGTGTAACAGCAACAAGTTTATCTGATGTAGCAATAATTCTTACAGCATCATACTCATGTTTAAGCTTCTCTATAGCAGTCCATTTACCAGTGTTTAAATCTGCTTTAAAAAATCCTCCTTTTGTTGCTGCTAAAAGTCTGTTATTATTCTTGTCGTGATATACTCCTGTTGTTTTTCGATTATATGGATATGCAGGAAAATTGCCATCCATAAACTCTGTAAAACTCTTACCTGAATTTGTAGTTTTAAAGACACCTTGCTTTCCATAGGCATATCCTGTAACAGAATCTGTAAATACAATATCTCGTAATGCTCCTCTATGCCAGTTTTTTACATGATAGTATTCTGGTATAATACTTTTTGGCATACTAAAACTACTAATTGCTTTAGGATGATTTAACAGTACTCCTGTAATACTCATCCACATAAGATAGAGTAGTAAAAGCAGTCCCAGATATTTATGTATTGCCTTTGATATCTTAAATATTCTCTTCTTCATAGGGTTATTTTTATTTCTTAGCTATACTATATATCATTATGTTTACTTTATATTAACATGATAACCATAACATATCAGCATATATATACGAAAGACTAACAGCATGCTTTTACACATGCTATTAGTCAGAAGTCAACTATTCGTACGCTAAGAACAAACAAGCAAAATCCATTTATTTAAACTTTTTACTTCCATCTGGTTGGTATACATATGTAAATGTAATATGCCCTGATTTTGAATCAGCATTATGATAGCTTGTGATCCATAATTTAGCATATTTACCTGTTGCTGTTTTAACAACATAGATATTATTTGATACTATATATTCAGGACCAGACTGTCCGTATTTCATATTTATCCACTTAGCTAAATCCTCTGATTTAGACGATTTTGCCATTTCCGGACTTCCTCCCGACATCATATCGCCAAAACCAACCATGATATCAGCTGCTATATCTTTTTTGTAACCAGACTCTGGAGCTTCTGCCAAACCTTCAAAAGTTGTTTTATTTCCTTTCTCAGTTACAAGAGCCACTTCAGCCTCTCCGCCACCTGATTCGCCACCATTAGTTTTAACATCCATTCTGTGGAAAGCTATATCCCAGTCTGTTTTACTCTTGTAGGTAGCATCGCTCTTAACCTCCTCTGTATATACAATATCTCCCTTTTCAAACGAGAAGTATGTCCACGTTTTATAGTCATCTGCTTTTAGCTCAACTGTTTTTGTAACAATCTTCGACTCATTTTTATCATCTGACTTGTCGTCGTCTTTCTTACAAGCACTAAATGCTACTATAACTGATAGTGCTAATAAATAATTTTTCAATTTCATTTCTGTTGCTTTTATATAGTTTATAATCTGTAAGTTACTTTAACAAAGTAGTTTCTTCCCGGTCCTGTATATGTATTAAATGTGTATAAATCTGGTTTATAGTTGAATAAATTGTCCAGACCTAAAGTAAGTCCAATAGTATTTCCTAAGTCCTGTCTTACTGTTAGCTTCCAGAGAGAATATCCACCATAAGTGTTCTTAACATATTTATCATCATCCTTTGAGTAGAATGATTTTTCGCCTGTATACCTGCCTGATAGATTAACATTTAATGTATATTTATTCTTTGTAAATCTGTAATCTAGCTGAGTTGTAATACTGTGTGGACTTGCTGAGGATATATTTACACCATCTTTATTTGCATAAACATCTGTATATGCATATGATCCTTTAAGAGAAAAACCCCAAATAAGTTTGGCCTTAAACAACATATTAACTCCACGACTCTTTGAGTCATCCATATTAACATATCTGTATTCTGTTTGATTATTTGCCCAATAACCACCAATCTTATTATCAATTACAGTATAATATCCTGTAACCGACATATTAAATCCTCTTCCCGGGCTTGTATATTCAGTCGATGCCGAATAATAATCACTCTTTTCCGGATTAAGCTGATCGTTTCCTATTATCTGAAACATACCCATATGATCCCAGTTCATATATAGCTCTTTTAGTGTTGGTGAAACAAATCCTTTTGAATATGTTCCTCTAACATTAAAACTGTCAAACGTATATTTAATAGCAATCTTTGGTGTAAAGTGTGTGCTGTATGAACTGTGATATCCTAATCTAAACCCTGCCATGATATTCAGTCTATCCCAAAATGTTATGTCCTCCTGCATAAAAAGAACCATATCATCTGTTGCTCTCTTACGCATCACCTCATGTGCGTCAAACATTTTTGTCTCAAGTTGCTCCTGAATAAACTCAACACCAGATGTAAGTATATTACTTTCAGATATAATAAAATTATTTAATAGTTTATAGGAGTTAAAATTCTGCTTATAATTTATATCTTTCTCCTCTTTCTGCTCCTTATAATCATATTTACTATAAGTGTCATTATTCCACGATAATATAAAATCTAATTTATCAGTTAGTTTAAAGTCAGATTTAGCACCAAACTTTATATCCTGATAGAGATTATGTTTCTTATCAGCAAACTTAAAGTCATACTCATCGTGATTATAGAAATTCCCGTTAAGAACAAAGTTTACCTTATTTATATCAAAACCTAATCTCTGTGTAATCTTATAATCCTTTACCCCATTAACTGAGAAGTAATCGTCTTTGGTATTATAGAATCTATAACCATCCTCTGTTTTATAATTCACATTTGTTTTTGTAAATATATGTTTACCTTTATAACCAAAAGATGCATTGGCATTTATGTTTTGCAGATCAAGATTATTATATAGATCTTTCTGATAATCAAACGCTACATTTTCTTTATCATAATCTGAAAAATCCTTTTTGTATCTTCCTGCATATCTTAGTGCAACATCTACAGTCCACTTCTTTTTAAGTTTTTTTGTAATAATATTTATTACTCCTCCAATTGCATTTGATCCATAAAGTGTTGATGCAGCACCTTTTATCACCTCAATTTGCTCAATATCATCGGGATTAATCAGAGAGAAATCTATATTTCCACCAGTCTCTCCTGCAATACGTTCACCATCTATTAAAAATAGTATATACTTACCCCCAAGACCCTGCATTGATACAGAGGTTCCGTACCCTTCACGTTTAAATTCAAGTCCCGGGATCTCATTCTCCAGAACATCTTTTATGCTTACGGCATCAACTTTCTCAATCTCCTTTGCTGTTACTACCTGCGTAAGAACAGGACAATCTTTCAACGATTTACGTGTTCTGGTACCGGTTACAACTATATTGTCTAGATTTACAAAATCCTCCTCCATAAAGAACTGTCGGTAATTAGAGTAACTGACATCTTCAGATAATGTTTTGTAACCAACATAGCTAAATGTTATATTAAAGTCATTATCTATCTGAAATATAACCACACCATTCTCATCTGTTGTAGCATAATTTACATTATCATTAATGTCTGTTATCTTTACAGTAGCATATGGTATTGGCTTGTGTGTATTTTTCTCCTTAAGTTCAGCTCTAAACTGCACTTTTTGAGCCAAAAGAATATTTGGTATTAGCAATAAAGTGTATATAAATGCTCTCCTCATAGTTGTGTATTGTATTTTGTTAAAAAACTACACAGCAAAAGTATTCTTTAGAATCATTCTAAAATATCCCCCGATCTTGGGATTTTTTTATAATACATTACACCTACACTATTACACGGATATCTATATTAAACTTCCTATAAAACAAGTAAAACGTAATAATTTCGGCAATTACGTACTTGATACATGCAATAAAGTCACATATCATCAAAAAGAGCTATAAAAACTATAAATCATGGTTACTGAAAGTCCATATTCATACTTTATACTGGTTGGTAATTTTCTTTACTATAGTAATATTTATTACTTTGTAATTCTGTCTTTTCATAAATTGCAACTATTAATCTGAATAGTCATTATTAATAAACATACCAATGAGAAAACTTATAGATATATCCAGAACAATATCAAACAGAGCTGTAACATATCCGGGAGATATGATCTTAAACCATAACCCTCTTTGCGAAATAGATAATGAATCGCAATGTAGTATTACAACACTGGGTAACTGGTCTACACACTTTTTAACACATATAGACCCTCCGTCGCACTTTATTAAAGGAGGTAAATCTATATCTGATATTGATATAAACAGATTCTGTGGAGAGGTCAAAATAATTGAAGTTGATTCAGATATAATACAACCGAAACACATTATAAATCAAAATATGAAACCAGGAATATCTATATTCTTTAAAACACGAAACTCAGATATAGCAACTGATGCACCATTTTGCAAAGATCATGTATATATATCTGATAAGGCTGCTGAATATATGGTTGAGTGCGGTATTAATATGGTTGGTATTGATTATTTAAGTGTAGACCGATTTGGAGACGAAACATATCCTGCACATTACACTCTATTAAAAAACGATATACTTATTTTTGAAGGGATCTTACTAGAAGATGTTGAGCCGGGTAATTATTACTTTTACGCTCTGCCACTTAAGATAAATGATGGCGATGGTTCTCCTGTAAGAGCTGTTCTTGAAAAGTTGTAGATCAGAATTTAAAAATACTATATATAATCTAATACTTCAACTACATATTATTTTTAGTTAATCCTTTACATTATCTGTATCCATGTACTGTTTTTTATTAATAAAGCAGGAAAATATAGAACAATTAGTGTGACTAATGTCAAATAATGAGTTGCAATATATACATAAACACATCATATTACTATATTCACAACTCAATTAATACAATTATGACAAATAAATATAATGTAGAATATAAGATCAGATCGTATAATGTTGATATGAATCAGAATCTTGCTGTAAAGAATCTGTGCGATATGATAAATGATATATCAGGACTTCACTCAGAAGTACTGGGTGTATCTGTTGATGATCTTAACAGAGATAACCAATCGTGGGTATTATCCAGAATGCATCTGGTTATTGATAAACTTCCACAACGAGGAAAAAGTATTTGCATTGATACATGGCCTTCAGGCTCTAAAGGGCTTTATGCATGTCGCGATTATATAGTTAATTATGACGACAAACAGATTGTTAAAGGAACAAGTGCATGGCTGGTTATTGATATTGATAAACGTCGCCCAATAAAGATTCCGGAAACAATTGTCAATTCGCAAATACCTTTTGCCGATATAGAGCCTGCTATTATTGATGACTTTAGAGGCAAAATAGAGACGCTTGACACAACAAACTCATTTAAGACATATAACGCCAACTATACCGATATTGATTTTAACAAACATGTTACCGCTACAAAATATGTTGAGTGGATTGTTAATGAACTTGATATAGATATTCATAAGCAGTATGATATTGCCGAAATTGATATAGCATATAAACTTGAGATTATACTAAACAGCGAGATGCATGTATCTAGCAAAATAACTGAACAGAACAATGACAGAATAATTATAGTTCACCAAATCATATCTGATGACAATAAAAAGATTCATTGTCAGGCAAAAACAGTATGGAGAAAAAGAGTATAATCTAAGAATAATAAACAATAGTATAAGATGGGGACAATGATTGTCCCTATTTTTATATATCTACAAAGGTGTTTTTTATCTCCAAAATAGATGATATTAATCACCATTATTTATCATCTGATATCAGGTGCATAATTCTGTAGTATACAAAAGGGGTAATAATAGTTACCTGAATTTATAATTCAATAAAACGCTACAATAACTTTATTATAAATAATTTATAAAGTTCTCATTACTTATATATTTTGTAAATCAACACTATATATAAGTATATATAAATACCAAACTTCGTAAACAGTTATTAATCCCCAAACTATCAATTATTTAAAATATATAATATATGATATTGACATGTATATATATAATGCATAACTTAACTATTGTTTTATTAATTGTTAACTATAAATAATTACAACAACTATTGCCCAGTATTATTTAGTAACCAATTCTTCCCGGAATGTAAATCAACAAATATGAAATTTAGGATTAAGACAGAAAATATACGGTTTGAATATAAAATATCTATTTATTATATAATATCTGGTAGTATTTGGATCTTATTGTCAGACAAAATTCTGCTAATAATAGTTGATGATATTGAGAGTGTTGCAAAACTGCAAACATATAAAGGATGGTTTTTTATACTTATTACAGGTGTTCTGCTATACTTTATTGCAGTAAAACATATCAGAAAACTCAAGTATACTGAAACTCAACTAGAGAACAAAAGCAACAAAATTCACGAGCAGTATATACTTCTTCGTAAAAAGAATAGAGATTTAATACTCAAAAACGAAGACAGGAAAAGGTTAAATAAAAAACTTACCATAGCTAAAGGGAGGGCTGAAATGGGCGAAAAATTTAAAACCGCATTTATATATAATATGTCTCATGAAATACGAACCCCTCTGAATGCTATACTCGGCTTCTCAAGCCTAATTGCAAATGGTAAAATTACAGATAGTCAAAAAAACAGATACAGAAATATAATTGAAGACGAAGGCAACAGATTATTAGAGCTTATAAATAATACTATTGAGATATCAAATATTGAGACTAAAAGTGTAAAGATTGAAAAGACCGATAATTTTGATGTTAGAGATATAATCACTAACGCATATAACAGATTTGAAAAATATTCAGGAAGTAACGTTAAAATAAAGCGTAAAATTCTTGTTCCTGATCATGCTTCACGTGTTCAGAATGACAAAGTTAAGATACAACAGATAATGTATAACTTAATAACCAATGCTATTAAATTCACACAGAATGGCGAGATTGAGATTGGCTGCAGATTAAACTATATTAAAAGTTGTATTGAACTCTATGTGAAGGACACAGGTATTGGCATACCAAAAAATGAGTTAGAGAATATATTTAAAAGTTTCTATAAATTAAACCAGATGACCAAAGGCGGAGGTTTAGGGTTAACAATATCAAATGCATTTGCAAAACTTATTGGAGCCCGAATTACTGTTAGTTCTGAACCAAATAAAGGATCTGAGTTTATTCTGGTCTTAGATAAAATATGTTACAACTGTATATACAGATCAATACAAAATAGATTTGTATCATCGGTTATATCAAAGAGGCTAAACGTAAACCAGAAGATATTAATTAACTGCACATTTAGTAACCAGAACAATATTTCCAAACAGTTATCAAATTATAATATAACGGGTTACTGTTTCAGAAACCGGTTAGAGAATCAGATATTAAAAAAATCACACAATATAGACTATACAATAACCCCTGATAAACTAACAAAAAGCAACAATATATTATACTATGACACCAAACGAAGTACTAAATCTTCTTTTAGCCACAGCAAAAAAAATATTAATGAATATAAAGTAATTAAGATGATTGAGAAAGAGAGGCACAGACATAAATACAATATAAAGAAGAAACATAAGAGAAATAATTGATAAACTATATAGATTTGTAAAACCAAACAATATAGAATTCACAACATATGGTTAAAAAGAGAGTAAACAACGAGTATATATATAGAATAAATAGTGCCATAGATTATATTGAACTGAATCTGGAAAGCGAACTAAACCTAGAAAAGGTATCTGAAATAGCAAACTTCTCTCCTTTTCATTTTCACAGAATATTCTCTGCACTTACAAACGAAACCATAAATAACTTTATTACCAGAAAACGAATTGAGAAGATATCATCCTCGCTATTGCGAGGAACGGATGATACCATATCAGAGTTGGCATCAAAATATGGCTTTAATAGCCAGGCAGCATTTGCACGATCGTTTAAAAAGTTTTACGGGATAAGTGCTACCGAATTTATGAACCGTAGCTCTAGATATAGCAAGATATGTAAAACGGATAGCAATAATGGTAAAAAGGAACCGGTATTTGACAACTACATTTGTAATGTTAATAATCTTTTAAACTGGATTAAAATGAATGCAAAAGTAGAAGTAAAAGAGATGCCGGAGCTAAATCTGGCTTACATCAGACACGTAGGTGAATTTCACCTTATTGGTAAGGTATATGAAGAGTTGTTCAGATGGGCTGGTCCTAAAGGGCTGTTGAACTTTCCTGAAACAAAAACAGTAAGCGTATATCACGACGATCCGGGCGTTACTGCCATTGAAAAGGTAAGGCAAAGTGCAGCAATAACTGTTCCTGAAGGCACAAAAACCGACAGTAATGTTGGAACATTAAAGGTTCCAAAAGGCAAATATGCAGTTGGCAGATTTGAGATTGATGAGAAAAGTTTTGAGCAAGCGTGGTCCGGAATGTGCGTCTGGATTGCCGAAAATGGTTATACTGCAACCGACGGATACCACTATGAGTTGTATCAAAACGACCATACAACGCACCCTGAGAGAAAATTTATCTTAGATATATGTATCCCGGTACAGTAGCTAAATAAGATGAAATTCTCTGATGTATGCTTTATAATGGTATTGCAGTTTATATTTGTGAAAAACCTTATTCTTAGGCCTTTAATCAACTGGATATATATTGCTGCTATTGGTTAAAACACCAATATTTATACGTCAGTTTTTAACAGTTTTATAATTATCTTATTATCAGAATAAAAAAAAAGTTTGTTTTTTATCATGTTTTATTGGGATAGTATAAAAAAGGTGCGTACATTGTCACTGTATTAATATCAATTTATAATTATGAATAAAGGTGTTGTCAAATTCTTTAACGCAACAAAAGGATTTGGTTTTATTAAAGAAGAAGGTACTGATAAAGAGTACTTTGTACATGTATCAGGACTTGTTGATCAGGTCAACGAAAACGACGAAGTAACTTTTGATCTTCAAGAAGGAAGAAAAGGTTTAAATGCCGTTAATGTTAAATTAGCATAGATTAGTCTCTATATAATTTATCAGAAAGGGCTGTCTTTATTAAAGACAGCCTCTTTTTTTATCTATCAATAGCTATTTTCCAAAAAAAATCTTCGATAAACTATACCGAAGACTCCTTAAATATATAACCCGAATAGTGCTACTATTTGTATCCGAACTCCTGTACGACATAATTTCTGTATGTACTGCTCTCTGATCTGAAGAAACCAACAGCCATAACCTTGTGCGAACTACTCATAATATTCTTTCTGTGACCTAACGATGCCACACCTTCATCAATAATAAGCTGCGCAACAAATCCCCTTGCCGACTTCTCCGGATTTGTATCTGCATTTTTTATATCTGTATCTGCATTACCTGATGTATAACCTGCTGCAAGATTCTCACCACTCCAATAATTATAACCTCCGGCAACAGCTCTCTCAGAAGGCGAGCCATTCTCATTATGCCCCATCTTGTTGTTCTCTGCCAAAAACTTCGCATACTTCTCAGCAACAGCCTCTAATGTTTTATTAGCAGTTAAAGCCCCTACACTACTTCTCGATTTCAAATCGCTATAAGCACCATTGTCTTTACCCTTATCGTAATATGGTTTTAATACCTCATCGGCATAACCAGACGGATTTGTACGTGCAAAATTCACATCAGCCAGAAACTTCTCCGCAAATTTTTCAATATTAGTACTCTTTCCCTTATCAACATCGTTGTTGTCATCCTTCTTACATGAAGCAAAAAGCACAACTAAAATTGTAAAATATAATAAACCTCTACGCATAATATAAAATGTTTTCTTAAAAATAGGTTATAACACCACATAATGCAATTTTTCAATCTTTAATAATTTATATTATTTAACATAAACAGACAGCCCTAATATAAGTAACAATATATGCTACAGATAATCTTCTAATCACATTAATATGTTCACAATAATATTCCATTATATCATAAAAATAATCTCTGCTATATTAAAAATGGATTTTCTCATTCATTTTTACTAATATTGTCATTTACAAAATGCCTACTATTTAATGGACAGAACAGACTTAACTAATATGCTAAATATAAAGCATCCGATAATCATGGCACCAATGTTTCTGGTGACTACTCCAAAAATGGTTATTGCAGCACTTAAAAGTGGTATAACAGCTGCTATTCCGGCACTAAATTACAGAACAACAGAAGAGTTGCAGGATGTAATAAAGCATATAAAATCCGAAACCGATAAGCCGTTTGGTATAAACCTTATTGTTAACAGATCTAACATTAAATATAGAGAGCAGCTTAAAATCTGTATTGAGAATAAGGTAGATTTCATTATAACATCACTTGGCAACCCTAAAGAGGCCATTGAAAAATGTAAAAAAGAGGGTATTAAGGTGCTCTGCGATGTAACAGATCTTAAATTTGCTAAAAAGGTAGAGGCTCTTGGTGCCGATGCAATAATTGCAGTAAACTCACTTGCGGGAGGTCATGCAGGTAATATTAAACCAAAAGATCTTATTACACAACTTATACAGAATGTAAAGGTTCCGGTAATATCGGCAGGTGGTGTGGCAACAAACCAACAATACAAAGAGATGTTTGGTTATGGTGCAGCTGGTATATCAATGGGTACCGTATTTATTGCAAGCGAAGAGTCTGGTGTAAACAATGAGTATAAAAGCGCTATACTTAAATATAAAGGAACTGATATTGTATCTACCGAAAAACTATCAGGATCAAAGCTTACTGTTATTAATACACCTTATGTACAGAAGGTTGGAACAAAAGCCAATATACTTGAGAAAATATTAAACAGAAACAAACGTTTGCGTAAGTACTTTAAGATGTTATTGGTTATTAAAAGTATGAAACGTCTTGAGAAAGCTGCCTTTAGTACAACATACAAAACAGTATGGTGTGCAGGACCAAGTATAGAACATATAGACTCAATAAAACCTATTCAGCAGATTGTAAATGAGATAACCGGCAATTAATTAATCCTAAATAAAATATTGTTTTTCTAAAGCAGACAGAAATACAATTCATGAATATTCAAAATTGCGCCACTTTATGTGGCGTTTTTTATATCTTTTATCAACCTATACAACAAAAAAGCCGCACCAACATGTTGATACGGCTTATATATTATTCAGTCTTTTCAGACCTTATACTACATCTCCGGAGTAAGTCCAATAGTTCCAACTAACTGATCTGTATACTTCTTTGACTTAACCAATGCAAGCTGACTCTTACAGTACTCAAGTTTGTCGTTAATCTTAATATCATCTAATATAGATTGATTAACCTCTCTGTTACCAAACTCAATAATATACTCTACTCTCTTCTCCCATCGTTTAACCTCAGCATCTCTATAACAAGCCAAACGCTCCTTATACCAATCGCTGTTTAACACATACTCTCTGGTAAATAGTTCGCGCAGCTCTTTATCCTCAATACCTTTACCCTCATAGTGTCCGTATGCCATAATATGCAACAGAACCTTAAGCGGAGGTATAGCCATATCAATACTTCCATCCTCAAAATACATCAGTGCCGATTTCTGCTGAGCCTCTACAACATTCTTAATACCATCAACATAATCCTCCATACACTGTGTCTCTGGTTTTAGAACATCCTCAGTAAACACACCCATTGGCTCCTCAAAAATACGTCCCAAATGTCTGAACACAAACTCTCTTGTAATTCTGTAACCTAATCTGCTTGCAGGAATAGTCTCCCCTTCGTACTCAAAATCGTTAACCTTCTCAAGCGCACCCTCTTCTATAAGCAACTTAGGATCCTTCTCCTCTGGTTTAATACGTGCCCAAAGCTCAGGTACAAGTATACTTATATCATGATCGAATCTGCGTTTGCTGCCAATATAACCTGCTGCAGTTGTAAACCCGTTATGACCACACAATATATGCGATATAAGTGCATTATTCAGATCTATAGTTGGTTGCAACATATTAAATGGCCCCTTTGTAAGAGCACCTTCAGACCCAGCACCGGTTGTAGATGGCGATTTACCAGTAAGACTACAGATAAAGTCCATAAACAGCTCTGGTGTATCCTGATAGTGAATAGGATTATAAACACTCAGTGCACGAATACCAGCCTCTTTATCAGAAGGGTTATTTCTTCGTCCCGGAAGCACATCTGTTATAGGAAACAGAATATCTCTCTTTGCAGGTTTACCATGATACAACTTAATACCAAGCTTAGCCATATATGTATCAATAGAGCTGCTTGTATTCGGATTATCCTGCAAGTAACGCGGATTCTTTGTTACCGAACCATCTGACAAACGGCGTGGATGCGAGGTAGATATAAAGTATCGCCCCTCCTTATCGTTAGCACCATTTCTGATTATATCCTTAATAGGATCTGTATATTTATCAAACTGTATAGCATCATCAATAATCTCCTGACCATCCTTTGGCGACAGAGGCTCATAATTTGTAGTAAAGTTATCTCTTCGCGACAGATCTTCCTCTGCCTCTTTATCATATCCACGATTTACTGCCTCGTCCGGACGCTGGAAGAAACGATTCTCACAATTCTCTACAATCTTTACACTACCAATCTTTCCGGCACTATAATCAACTGCCGATGCAGGTACTGTTACCGACGACGATATATCATCCTCCATCTGAACCTTAGCAGCAGCAATAAAATCAGGACGTAATGAGTGAACAAACCACGACTCATTCTGATCAAACCCTACACGCAGGTACGATGTAATAATCTTACGGTTATCGAACATCAAACAGTGACCTTTACGCCCGTTTACTGTATCAACAGTAAAGAAATTGCGCCAATCTGTAGCACCATCGTTAGCAATACTAATCTTCTTAATAAGGAACACAAGCGCCTTAATATGATCCGGTATCTTACTCAGATACTCATCATACTCCTCTGAATATCCATCATATGGAGTAAGCAGATTTATTACAGATACCAACGATTTATCAAAAGCCATTATAGGTTTGCTATCCTCTGTATGCTGATCCTTATGCCCCTCTTTCCAACGCTTAGAGTAATCATAAGCAAGTATCTCATCAACCTTCGCAAAATCCTTATCAATATCATCAATAAAGAATGTACCATATATAATAGCATTCGATAACGATTTTGATATCTCAGACTTTCCACCACCCGATACTGTACTTGGTTTATGCAGATACGATCCGTTTGCATTTGTAAGAACCAATCGCCACTCAGGTGCAAAAGGGTGACGCTCCATATGAATCTTATGTCCGCTCGGGAACACATAATAGTGATTCATCAGCATCTTAATGTGCGTATGAACACCACCACTCATCCAGCTAACCTGACCCTTGTACAGATCAAAGTTTGCATCCTCCGGAACATATAGAATATTCGGAAATCTCTTATCAACACCGTAATGCCCTTTGCTGAAATCTATCATATCAGAGTAGTTCTCTTTAAGCCACTCCAACGAATACTCCTTATTACTCTTAATCACCAGACTACTACCGCTAAACTTCTCTCCTACGTTTCTACGAAGAAATACAAGCGTTCCGCCCGCATGCTCCTCTTCGCATAGTCCAAGCAGATTTGCCGAATAACTAATCTGTGTCTTTATCTCTTTCTTTGAATAACCATAGTAGTTATCGGCAATAAGGGTAATAACAACCCCGTTATGATCTCTACAGGTTATCTTAAATGGCTGTCCGCCGTTGTATTTCTCATTTGGCAAACTCCAGCACATACCATCACGCTTCTGGCGCTCGGTTGCATCCTTTACATTTGGTAAACCAAGATCCTTCTTTGTAAGATTTATAAGATGCGGAGCAAGAATAATACAACCTGTTGTCCCCGTCCAGTGCTCTACATCAAGCCCAGAATCGTTCTGGAACAGATACGGGTCGCCGGCATTTCCGAATATCGACTCAACAAAATCGAGGTTACTAACCATACTACCCGGTGCAAAGAAACGTATCTCCATGCTCTTGCGTGGTGTATATCCCGGTATCTCAGGACATACTGTAGGACGCATAAACAACGATGTCCATACCCTTGCTTTACTATCCTGACTTGCAGTAAATGGCAACTCCATTGACTCCTCTGGCGGATTAAGCGCCACATGCATCATATTTGCCCATGCAAGTTTTGGCACCTCTTTCTTGTCGTACGGCACAGCCATACCACCCTCTACAATATGAAACGATCCCTTTGTAGTACGTCTGTCGTGCTTTGGGTTATGCAATACTCCCTGGCGAATTCTGTATGACTTAACAATATCATTAAAAAACTCATTACCATTAGGAGGTAAACTTACCTCACGTCCAATCCCCTTCTTATCCAGTACAAATGAATCAAAAGGTATTCTGATATCCTTATCAAAATCTATCTCCTTAAGATAATCATCTATAAACGACTGAATACGCGAATCGGCCGGATTAATTATCTCTGTTGAGAGAAGTCTCATCTTCTCTTTGTAGTTATCTAAAAGACTCTGCGACAGACCAACAAATGCCTGTTCCGACATACTATTGTCAGCCACGTCCGTGGTATCCTCAAATATTGGCTGACCCATAGAGGCCAACTTCATATTGATATACCTTATCAGGTCTACACGCTCCTGATTCTCATCTCTCTTCTTCCTTAACGAACAGTACTCCATAGTAAC
This sequence comes from Bacteroidales bacterium UBA6680, assembly GCA_002454955.1. Classification (GTDB taxonomy): domain Bacteria; phylum Bacteroidota; class Bacteroidia; order Bacteroidales; family UBA6680; genus UBA6680. The sequence continues at coordinate 4,821 of DKJY01000180.1, read as the reverse complement.
TCCTCCCTATTAAAATAAAACTACTCTTTAAACAACAACCAACGGCTATTGTTAGAAACTGTTTATGATTGTTTTTACATTTTTTCTTATCCCATTCAAAAACAGAGAAGATAACTTTTAAACAAATCCTCTGATACTGTTATTCGAATAACACGCATCTAAGATATCTATTTGTAAATTACAAAAAAGATATTGTGAAACATAGATATTACATAACCTCTTTTAACATACGTTGCTTGTTTAATAATGCAGAATCACACATACCACTAAATATTATAATTCATCATTAAGAGCTGATAAAATATTACAAAGTATTACTAAACCATATCACTGCACTATCAGTCCGTTTTTATATAAAACCTGACTGAATAAAACATTTTAACATTCATTTAAATTTTTAACAAAACAGCTGTGGTTTTTCAGCTAATAAAACACCCTCTTCTTTTTTAATAGCTACACTTAACCATAGTTTACCATTAAAGTATTAAATTTGCAGGCTAATTTATTTAATATCATACATCGCACAATAATCTGGCAAACAATAACCGGACTATTTATATATAGAGATGTTAAAGCAAAGGCAGAATATGACAGATAATCACGATACTATATGCGCTATAGCCACAGCAAACGGAAACGGAGCAATTGCTGTTATAAGAATGAGTGGCAACAAATCGTTTGATATATGCAAAAAGATATTTAACCCGGTTAAGTCAGATAGAGATATAGAGACTGTAAAGGGCAACACCCTTGTTTTTGGAACTATACATGATAATAGTGATATAATAGATGAGGTTCTGGTATCAGTTTTCAGAGCACCACACTCCTACACCGGCGAGAACTCTATAGAGATATCGTGTCATGGATCTACATATATACAACAGAAAATTCTGCAACTACTTATAGAGAACGGTGCGCGTATGGCACGTCCGGGCGAATATACGCAACGTGCATTCCTTAATGGTAAACTTGACCTGTCGCAGGCCGAGGCTGTTGCCGACCTTATAGCATCATCATCAAAAGCTGCACATAAACTGGCAATGAACCAGGTACGCGGAGGGTTCTCTAAAGAGATAAACAGCCTGCGTATGGAGCTGCTTAACTTTATATCGTTGGTTGAACTTGAGCTTGACTTTAGCGAGGAGGATGTTGAATTTGCAGACAGATCGCAACTTGTGGCACTAGTAGAGAAGATTACAAAGGTTGTTGTAAGACTTCGCGACTCTTTTAAACTTGGTAATGCCATAAAGAATGGTATTCCGGTAACCATAGCCGGCGATACAAACGTAGGAAAATCTACACTGCTTAATGCACTGCTTAATGAGGATAGAGCAATTGTATCTGATATAGCTGGTACAACACGCGATGTAATTGAGGATACAGTAAATATAGAGGGTGTAACATTCAGATTTATAGACACTGCCGGAATACGCACAACACGCGATAAGATTGAGAGTTTGGGTATAGAGCGTACATATAGTAAGATAGATCAGGCAAATGTTGTACTGCTGCTTTTAGATACATCAAGAGACCTTGAAGCATCTGTTGAGAGCCTTAGCAATATACGTAAGCGTATTGATCAGCAACAACTTATTATAATAGCAAATAAGATAGATAAAGCTACCGATGAGCAACTTGAGGCATTCAACAAAGCTGTTGTTGCAAATAGTGGCGAGTACCTTATACATATTGCAGCAAAGAGTTCACACAATATAGATACACTTAATGAGGTGCTGCTTAAAACATGCGATAATACAACCGCCGATAACAATCAGGTTATTGTAACAAACGCACGCCACTACGAGATACTATGCCATGCATATGAATCGTTAGAGAGAGTTACCGAAGGGCTAAACAGCAACATAAGCGGCGATTTCCTTGCACAAGATATACGTATGTGCATACATCACCTTGGCGAGATAACAGGAACAATATCTGCCGACGATGTACTTGGTCACATATTCAAAAACTTCTGTATCGGTAAATAAATATAAGTGAAAAGAGGAAAGTGATAAGTGGCAAATGTGACATTACAACTTATTACTCTCCTGTTTGAATCAAAATCAATTAGCAGCATTTTTTAACACCTCTAAACAAAACATAAGCAAACACATACTCAACATTCTGAAAGATGAACAGTTACAAAAGAGATCAGTTGTAAAGAGTTACTTGACAACTGCCTATAAAATAAATAGATACAAAAAGCCTGTTAAAAGACTATAAACTACATAAGAACCAATGAAAAATTCAACACTAAATATACGCGGTAAATCAGGTACAAGTTATATATTTCATACATATAGACTGCCTACAAAGCTCACAGCTGTAGGTGGAGTATATATGTATCTTAAACTACAGAAAAATGGCGATTTTAAAGTCCTTAAGATTGGCAACACACATAACTTTATAGATGAGATGGCAAACCACAATCAAGCTAAAAAGATTGGTGCCACACACATAACCGCCATACAAAAAAACAACAAAGCAAAAAGAGAACAGATAGCCAATGATATAAGGTATCTGCTTAAGAGGTAAACTATCCTGAACTTACCATCCATATCATATAAGCCTTTCATATGTCTAAATTTGTTTTTAATAGGTCATATGGAACTCGCATAATTAGTCAAAAGCCTTTGCTCATGCTTCGTTTCATATGCTTAGTTTAATATCAGTAAAAAGAGAACCGATGATATAACTGTATACCATCGGTTAACCTAAACACTTCTATAATTTGTCACATAACTTAATTTCGAATCATTATTCCCATCTTCTCTAAAATCTGAGAATTATTACCGAATGCTATTCGTGCAATCTCACGCAGATCATTACAGTAGTCTATCATCTTATCAATAGCTTCATCCCTCTCTTTAATTATTGCCTCTGAATCACCCTTCTCTTTAATCCTTATTATATTAAGATCATTTACCTCCTCTAATTCAGCTATTCGGCTATCAATCTTATCTGAAGTAAAGTTAAAGAGCTGAAGCTTACCACTACCTTTTGGCAAATCTTTAAGATTGGCATAAAACTTACTTAACACCTCATACCACTTAGGATACGGATAAATTCTTGTGTAGCCGGGAACAATCTTTGACAAATCTGGTGAATCAGAGAATGCAACCTTGCACAAACGAGTATCTTTTATAAACTGTTCATTAAAACTGTCGCGTTTAATAAAAAACTCCTCATTGGCAATATGCATCTCACTCTTCTCTACAGCCTGTCTGTTTATCAAGATTTTTGCCGACTCAACCATAGTTTTACCTTCACCCAATCGTTCAGGTGTATAACCAAACTCTAATAATTTGGTACTGATTTCAGGGTTATCTGTACTCTTAACAAGTATTTCACAAGAATTAACGGTTTTAGACAACGATGTTTTCATTTTATAATATTTCTTTACGGGTGAATAAATAGATAATTAATCAGGAAAATGTCTACATTTTCGTAACCAATATCCTTTTGTCTATATTAAATATAAAGAGTATTATTCTTAATAACAATATTTTACATAAAAAATATACATAACAAAGGTTACATCAGTAAAATTACTATACTAAAACCTCAAACACCTAACATATACAACTATACATATATTTGTTCTGGATTATAAAACTACAGGTACTACCTTTACAACGAGGCACCCCTACAACAAAACCAGAGTCACTACTGCTACAACGAGTCATCCCTACAGCAAAACGAGAGCTACTACTGCTACAACGATATATCCCTACAGCAAAACGAGAGACACTTCTGTTACAACGAGTTATCCTCTCCGCCAAACCTATAAACACCTATGTTACAACGAGTCACTTCTACTGCAAAACGAAAGCTACTTCTGCCATAACGAGTCTCTCCTACTACTAAAACCAAAGTTACTTCTACTACAACGAATCAGCCCCAATACAAAACGATAGGCATTTCAGTTACAACGAATCAGCCCCACTGAAAAACGAGAAGTACTCCTGATACAACGAATCACTCCTACAACAAAACGTCAAGCATCTCTACCACAACTAGTCACTCTTCAAGCAAAACGATGAATATTGCATTTATATAGAATCAGATAACAACAACACTTTTGGTATAAACACTCTCAACGTTTGAGGAATTAATATAGAAGTTAAACTAATAGAGCTGTTTTATTTATACAACTGGTGATATTCAGTTGCTAAAATATGATGGTACAAATTTCCTATTTACAGCCTAGATTCTTGAATTTGGGCGAGCAAGATGTAGCCAGAGTCACAAGTATATGCAAAACGTATATTCATAGTTCCGTTAATTATAACTCGTAGTGTAGTCACTACAAGTAACGTTTAGAATAATAACAGGTATGAATATAATTATATCCCGTATCCACCCCATAATGCTGGTTCGAGCTTTTTTTCAGCTCGGACCCAGCCCGATGCAATTTTGATAATATTAGATTTTACGAATATTATATATCGTCCTTTCTGGACTTCTTGTTGTATGTTGTTTCACAATGGATTGCATCCATTGTTGTAAATATATTATCCCTTCGGGATATTTTACAGTTCTTACTAATATTCTACTATGACACCTTAGGCAACAGCTTGTTGCAGTTCTGGAATAATTATCATTGTAGATGCTCTCAACAATCTTTTACCCACCTCTGTATCTCCTCCAAGGAGGAGAGTTTCTTCGTGGTTTTATGTTACTTAGCCGGAATTATTCTGCCTCGTAATTGTGGCTCGCCATATTTAATCTGCACCATCAGCGCGATTCATCGGTTATTCAACTGCCCGATGCGTTGCATCTGGCTAGGTTAAGTTGGACTTTTATCTGTTTACTCACTCT
>DKJY01000066.1 GCA_002454955.1 Bacteroidales bacterium UBA6680 | reverse complement strand
CAACTTTCGGATGACAGTGATTCCTCATATATTTTTACTGATTTACATTGTTGAGTTTGTTATTTTTGCAATAAACCCTTTTGACAGAGCCGTATGGTTTGCAGAGAATTTACCGATTATAGTACCTGTAATAATTCTGTTTTTTACATATAAGCGTTTCAGATTCTCAAACCTCTCCTATTTTCTGATAACACTTTTCTTTATGTTTCACACCTATGGCGGACATTACACCTTTGAACTTGCACCCTTTAATATTGGTAATAAAATATTGAGTGGTATTAATATGGATTTTCTGTTTCCGGATGGTCGTAATAATTTTGACAGGGTTGGGCACTTTCTGGTTGGTATACTTGCTTTCCCTATTGCAGAGCTATTTTTAAGAAAACAATTGGTAAAAAACTATGCAACGGCTATTTTTCTGGGAGTACTTGCCTTAGGATTTTGGGGAGCTTTGTATGAAGTAATTGAGATGTATTATGCTGTATTAGAAGGTGGTGATTCAGGTGCTGCTTTTCTTGGTTCTCAAGGAGATATTTGGGATGCTCAAAAAGATATGTTTCTGGATATCCTTGGTGCAATAACAGTTTTTATAGTTTGCGGATACTGGCTCAGTAAAAAGCCTTTAGGTGAAAAAATAACCGGATAGATAAAGTTACATTACGAGCTATTATAAAGCTGAAACAACAATAGTTATTGATATTAAAGTTTGCACCAACAGAAAATACAAAATGGGGTCGGTTGTTGTAGCCGGAGGCTACAAATACAGATATAGCATAAATTCATGGTCTCGTTAATATTAACTCATAGTCAGTCACGTATGGCCATACGTGACCACAACTCAGCAATAGTGTGAGATTTAGCAATATTTATTTAACCTGCACTTTCAGTGCGTTTTCTCTTCAATCTTTGCCGCCCCATGCGTTGCATGGCACCATATAAACTGCCACTTCGTGGCGATATTGCAACAATGATAAAACAGGCAACAAAACCACTCGCTATACTCTAAGTGAGATATGTTTTTTGATTAATACAACAACAACTGCAAACTATCTACTTATAATCTTTTCGTTAGTTTTACACTAAGATAAGCTACTGATTTAAATTATCAATGGTAAACCTATCAGTAGCCATCATTTACCTAAATCTCTATCAGTCATGTTTTTATCATACACTTTGCCGTCTTTACCAAATACCCATACATCAGATACCTCTCGCACTAATGGTAAATCTTCTCTACCTGACTTGACAAACTGTTTCAGCATTCTTCTATACTTCCTATTAGCATCTCTTTTATCCTGTTTCTCTGAAATATCTGTTGTAATTCCTCTTATCCTGTTCTTCTTTCTCGAACGACTCATTAAATTTAATTTTTACTCATCTTTTTGAAACTGAAGGATAAATTTTAAACCGTTTCTAAATACCTAATGCCTTACTTCGAACTAAATAAATGTTCAATTTATCTGGTCAGTTAACTCTAGGCACAAGCTATTGTAAAACTGAAACGGCAATGTTACTAACACTAAAATTCACACCAACAGTAGTTTTATAAAATTAGTTAACCACATATGCATACGTGGCTAACAAATTATCACTTCCTGTTTTCTGTATACATACCCATCAATAGGGTCATTTACTATTTCAAAACCTTTTCTTTCTAACAACCCGGGTAGTTTGATATTTGGTCTGGGACAATCAACAGCATGAACAGTCCATATAATCTCTCTGATATCATTATCCTTACAGAATTCACGAAACAGGTTCATAAGTTTTATCAGAACACCTTCTCCTCCACCCGTAATATGAGAAAATAGTATTCTTAACTTAGCATCCTCTTTGGTAAATTGACCAAGCATCTCACTTGTTCCTGCCTTAAATATTATTGGTGTATCTGAAAATACAATATCAATAAACTCATCTGCCTTTGACAGCTCCTTTATCTCTTCGCTATTAAAGCCATCAATTAATATTTCTCTATTGTTATTCATTTTGTTCATATAGATATTTAGCTGCTGCCTCTGCCATCTTTTTTTGATTATGTCCTACATTGGGTATTATCTCTAATTTCCAGTTAAAGTTGAGTTCTGATTTTTTTGCTAAATTACTACTGAACTTATAAAAATTTTTACCTCTGTCTAATCTATTTGTTCCTTGTTTATCAGCAGTTTCTGATCTTAGCATCAGACCTCTTGTTTCTGACTGGTTATCAAGTTCCCCGATAAACAGAACAAGTTTTTCTCTGAACGCTCTTTTAAGTTGCTTATACTTTACACCAGTGTTTTTCAAACCAAACGGAAAGTCCGTTAAGTAATCTGGTAATGTATATGTTCCGGCATTTGAAGCAACTATCCTATTTGCTCGCGAATTTGGATTAAACAATACTAATCTGTGTAATATCTGCCCTCCGGCAGAATGTCCAAATATATCGTACCGCTTTTGATTTGATCGTGTAGCTTTCTTAACTATTTTAAAAATTCTATTAAAGTCTTTAAAAATCCAATCCTCTCTATCTCTATTTACAGTGAACTCAATAATACTCTCATCTATATGTATCTGGTTTGTACCCTTTTTAAAAGATACTCCTTTAGTCAGGTTCAGATCTTTCACTACTCCACCCAGATGATAATCGCCGTAATTATAATTTTTCTCCGGGTAAGAAGGTGAAATAATTAAAACTCCATGTTTCTCTGAGGCTTCTATCCAAGAGTCTCGATAATCATCTGCATTTCTGCCTGCTCCCGGAATAACCAGCAATATTTTTGAGTAATTGGTAAAACTTACCGGTCTGTGATAGAATATGGTAATTGTATCTTTATGGTGTATACCTTCTCCTTTAATTATAAAAAAACCAGATCCTTGTTTAATTGTAAAATTTTGAGCAATTACAGTAACCGAAATAAGAAAAAAAACGATAAGAATAATTAGTTTATCTCTCATAATTATGTTTTTATATTTGACAACCTATACATTTATCATAACAAAAATAAAGATAGTTAAAACTCCTATTCTCTTAAATTTTTATCATATAGAATTCTGTCCAGTACTTATTGCAACTATGATTATCGATACTAAATATCGCGCCAACAGCTGAAATAGAAAAGGCTACGCTTGTTATAGCCAAATGTTACAAGTATAGGCATAGCATAAAATCATAGCTTCGTTAATATTAACTTGTGGTCATCCACATATGGCCATACGCAATTTCGATATTCAGGAAATATTATTCAGAGAAATTCTATTACCCATCTATTTATCTCCTACAAAAGAGCCTTTCACATAAACCAGAACAGTTAATATCAATTCATCGTCTGCCATTTGTCAAATACTGTTTGCATCAATATCGCATTCAGAATACATTTGCATCAATGTTGCATTTGAAACTATTGTGATTTTAGAAATGTATTACATGAAATCACATTCAACAAAATATAGTATTGAGCCAGATTTGTTAGCCTGCAACAAGATTAAACTGATAACAAAACAGTTACAAAGTGAGATCTATTGATATACTGAACAGTCACAATCTTAAACGAACGGGTTGCCGCGAAGGAATTATTGATGTAATTATATCTGCCAATCAGGCTCTTTCTGAGAATGAGATAAGAGAACAGTTGGCCGATAGTTATGATCGTACAACATTTTACAGATCATTCAAAACACTTCAGGAGTTTAAGATAATACATAAGATTGTTATAGATAATCTACTTGTTAAGTATGAGCTGGATAACTCTGTTACCAGTAAAAAAGAGCATGCACATTTCTATTGTTGTAGTTGCAAAGCAGTACAGTGTATTGATACTATAGATATTCCTCAGCTACCTGTACCTGAAGGATACAAAGTACACGATATGGAATTAATTGTAAAAGGAGAATGCAACGAGTGCATTAAGAGTAAAAGGAAGATATAAATATGACGAATAAAAAAGCGATGCCGGTTACCATCATCACCGGTTTTTTGGGCTCAGGTAAAACAACATTGTTAAACGAAATACTTAAAAACAATACCGATACAAATTTTCTGATAATAGAGAATGAGGCCGGAAACATAAATATAGATAGTGAGATTGTTAAGGACAGTAGTCAGAATAGGATATTTGAACTAACCAGTGGATGTATCTGCTGCTCATTAAAAACAGAACTGGGAACTCTATTAAACAAGATAATATCGTCTGGTACAGATTATGACTATCTGCTGATTGAAGCAACTGGTATGGCTGATCCGGGACAGGTGATAAATATGTTTTCAGGCATAAGCATACAAAGCTATTTCAGATTAGACAGCGTTATATGTATGGTTGATGCAGAATCGTTCATAAATCGTGTAACTGAATTTAACGAGGCATACAAACAGATTGCACAGGCCGACATTGCAATAATTAATAAATGCGATTTAATATCTTCTGATAAAATGCATCAGGTAGAGCAGAAGGTTGCTTCAATTAATCCGTTTGCAAAGGTTTACAAAACAGTACATGGCAAACTTAACGGAGAGCAGATTCTTAACTGCGAACTATTTAAGCCTGTTAAGATAGAAAAATCAATTATAGATTTTACTAAACTAACTATGATACAGCCAGACAGTAAACATTCTCATAAAATAGAGACATTAAGTTATAATATACCCGGGTATTTTGATATGAGAAAAATATCTGTGTGGTTAGAGAGCTTTCTGCTTAAATACTCCTCATCTATCCTGAGAATAAAGGGTATCCTTTGTCTAGACGGTATGAAACATAAACTTATTCTACAATCGGTAGGTAACGATTATCATATTACTCAAGGCTCAAAATGGTCAGGCGAAGATAATAGGGAGAGCAGAATAGTATTTATTGGTACCGATTTAGGTAAACATGAGATAGACAAAGATCTACAAACTTTGTTAAAACAATAATCTTAACGGAGTAACACAAATATTTTGAGTTATCTCGTTAAAATTATGTTAAATTTGCCTTTATAGTAAGTCCGGTATATTATACTGAACCAACGGAACTGATGTGATACTTGGTAGTTTAACAATGATAAGATCTTTGCTTTTAGCTTTAACCCTGATACTGTTGCAAAACGGGATATGCTTCTCTGCAACCATACCTGTTTATAACATAAACAATTCCAATATTCAGGAGAGTAACTTTACTGTTGGCGTATATATAGATTCCTGTAATAATATAGGAATAGATGATATACCTCTGTTGCATGGGCAGTTTAAAAACAGGAATTCCAGATACACTATTAAATCGGTAAACAATACCTACTGGTTTGTATTTAACCTTAATAACCCTACATCAGAAAACGTTGAACGGATAGTTGGATTTGATGAGGTATTTCTTGACAGAGTAGATATATATTACAAACAAGATAATGTTTGGCAGTCAAAAAAGAGTGGTGTATCGGTACCTATTAATGCCAGAGAGGTCAAAAACCAATGTCCCAACTTTCAGATAACACTAAAAGCTCACGAAAACAAAACTATCTACCTCAAGGTAAAATCACACTTTGCTCTTACAATAGGACTCTCTGTTCTGCCAGAAAACAACTTCTTAGAACAAGTACAAAACAGAGCAATGGGTTACTGGAGTTTTCTGGGCAGCGGATCAATAATGCTAATATTTAGTATTCTGCTACTGATATACTTTCGCGAAAGAATCTATCTCTACTATGTTCTTGATATCCTCTGTTTCTCAATATTTATAATACTTTACAGTGGTTTCTTCCTGCACATAAGCTCAAGCACTAACCTCTACTACAGTCTTCATGCATCAATATCAATGGTAGGGGTATTTATTGCCCTCTTCTCAACTAATTTGCTGGGCTTTAAAAAACAGGTTAAATGGATTCACCTCTCACTTATTGGTATTGCAAGTGTATACTCTGTTTTAGCTCTATTAATAGCCATTGATATATACTTTTATCAATATATGGTTATATTTGCACTACCCTCTATGATATTCCTTATGTTTGCCGGTATATACTCATTATCAAGCAAAAACCAACTGGCTAGATTTTACATGATAGGACTAGGAACCTACCAACTAGGGCTATTCACCATTGCTATATACAATCTCGGATTACTGCCTTTTAATTTCATAACCAGATACGGTTTTATTATTGGTGCACTTATTCAGATGGTCATGTTTCTGGTTGCTCTAGGATTCAGATTAAACTATTTGCAGAAAGAGAAAAGTAAAATACAAGAGAAACTACTATTGTCTGAGATAAGTAAAAAGGAGGAGTTAGAGAGAAAGGTAAAACAGCGAACCAATGAGTTAGTTGAAATGAACAGTCACCTGAATAGTCTCTCTAAGTTTAAAGATGATATGACAGGAATGATAGTGCACGATCTTAAAAATCCGCTTAATGCTATCTTTAATGTTCTGCCTAAAGAAAAGAGTAATCCAATATTCCGCACAATAGAACAATCTGGTTCTACAATGATGAATCTGGTTAATAATATTCTTGATGTATATAAAGCAGATAGCGATAAACTTAAACTAAATAAAACACAACACTCCATAACAGATATAGTAAATTCGGCCTATTCAGATATACTATATCTGGCAAAACAGAAAGGCATAAACTTTGTTTTTAAAGGAGATTCAAACTTTAATATTAAAGCAGATCAGGATATCATTATCCGGGTACTTATTAATCTGTTTACAAATGCAATAAAGGCATCGCCAACCGGAGAGAAGATTATTGTAGAGTTTAAGTATCATCAGAGTAACATAACTATATATGTATCTAACAAAGGTAAAAGTATTCCTAAAGCACTACAGCATGAGATATTTAAGAAATATAAACAGTTTAATAACTCAGAATCAAAACGTAACTCTACAGGCTTAGGGTTAGCCTTCTGTAAATTAGCCGTAGAGGCACACGATGGCAAAGTAGGCGTTGAATCGGCTAATAATAGTGGCGCCACCTTTTGGTTCACAATACCAAATGCAGTATATTCACATACAGAGATAGTAAAAAACATATCAACCTCTGCTGAACCATTATCATTATCAGAGAACGAAAAGAGTTACCTCTCTCCTTTTATAAACGAACTAACAAAAGTGAACATTTATGATGTTTGGGCTATTAATAAAATAGTCTCAAATATAGATTCTAAAAGTACTGGTATAAAAAAGTGGCTCAACAAACTAGACGATGCTATATATACAAGTGATGATAATCTATATGAAACACTACTAACACTAAAATAATTATGGAAAACTATAGAATTTTAATAGTAGATGATTTAGCAGATAACCTGAAAGCTATGGTATCTATATTTATGAAATATGAACCCGACTACCATACACTACAGACCAATAATGCACATAAAGCCCTTGAGATAGCAACTCAAAAACTTCCTGATCTGATTATCTGCGACTGGGATATGCCTGAACTTAATGGTATAGATTTCATAAATCTGCTTAAGAACAAAGAGGTTACTAAAGATATACCTGTAATTATGGCAACAGGCGTAATGCTTAATACCGATCATCTTAAAATTGCTCTTGACGCAGGGGCTGTAGATTACGTAAGAAAACCTATAGAGCCCGTAGAACTTATAGCCAGAACAAAAGCAGCTCTCTTAATTACAAGCTACTACAAGCAGTTACTTAACAACCAGAAAGAGGAGCTAACCGCAAATACACTAAGCCTGGTAAAGAGTCAACGAATATTCTCTGAATTTTCTAAAAAGGTAGAGGATACCATTCCGCTTATTAAAGAGAACCCCGCAAAAGCCGAACAGGAATTACTGGCAATAAACAGACAACTAAAAAATACAAATGAGAAGGAGTTATGGAAAAAGTTCAACCTCTCATTCTCTAAGGTGCACAACAACTTTGTTGCTAACCTAACAAATGCATATCCACAGCTTACCCCATCTGATATAAAACTCTGCTCATTTATAATGTTAGGTATGGCAAATAAAGAGATAGCATCATTAATGAACAGCTCATCTAACTCAGTAAAGGTATCGCGTTACCGAATACGAAAAAAGATGGGGTTAGAGAAAGGTACAAATCTTCAGAACTATCTGGCAAGATTTTAATCTATCTCTCCACATTGTGATTATACATCTTACAATATGTAGAGATACAAACCAATATCAGACATAAAATTATAGCATAATACTTTTTGCTGACACAGCATGTACACTTTTTACCTACGTCTATAACCTTAACTTTAACATAAAAAGCTGTACCTTTTTTGAAGTATTCACCTAAAAAATTTACACTATGATAGAGGTAAGTAATTCAAAAACAGATATCCTTTATAATCAGCTTAATGAGTTTGCAAAAACATTTAATAAAAACGACGATAAAAACAGAGAGCTCGAAGGAAGCACCGGTGCTATAAATGCAAATATCAGGTTCCGAAGCGATGATTACAAGATTGGTATTAATCTTACCATTAAGAATAGAAAGATAGAAGTAAAACATGAATCATCATTTGATTTTGACCCTACCGATGGCGCCACTGTTTTCTTTGAATCTGAAGAGGAGTTAGATATTCTGATATCTAAAGAGAACAACCCCGATACACTGGTAAAGAGTATACTATCCACCAAGGTACGTATTGAGGGTAATCCGGCACACTTTGCATATCTTAGTTATCTGTTAACCCTTATTGATACTGAAGCTCAGGTTGAATCTATAAAAAAGGGTATTGAGACAGATAACAAGGAGAAATTTGAATGGTCTCTTAAAGCCGGTAAACCAAGTCGTAATATGTTTGCCGATCGTCTCAACAATCGTCTGTCGGGAGCAGATGAACCAAGAGATCCGGGTGTTAAGTACCTTAATGATCCTTATCTGAAAGATTGTAACATAGATAAATTTCCCCGCTTAATGACTTTCCGTACCGATCTGCACGATAACCTGCCGGAGATTACCTCTGAACAAGGCGAACTACTTACAGAGTATTACCAAAACGTATATAAGAAGAATGGTTCAGAACAGTTCTCTGATCTGAATAAAGCCAAAGCATATAACTATATGATGGACAACAAACGTCCAATGATTCGTGATAACGATCTGCTTGCCGGTACAATGACCACAAACCCAATATGCGGATCGGTAACACAACCATACACCATAGGTTGGTCAATATGGGGCGAGCTAAAAACTATTCAGTACAGAGAGTTAGACAAGTTTCAGATATCAGACCAGACAATAGATACACTACACAAAAAGGTATTCCCTTTCTGGATGAATAATCACATTCAGCTACAGTGGAAAAAGGATAGCGGTTATCCATTAGCTGCAAAAGTATTCGACAGAATGTTCTTTTATGTACCGTGGGGATTAAACTCATTAAATCCCGGAAGCCCGGGGTTTGGATCTTTTGTAAAGACAGGTCTTAAAGGATTAATAGATGAAATTGATAAGAAAAAGAGACAACAAGACCTGGATAAGGATACATTAGAGAGCCTTGAGGCAATGAATACAGCAATAAACGGTGTTGCTTCATATACCAATAATCTAAAAGAGTATATTAAAGAGATAGCCAGAGAGACTCTGGAGGAAGACAGAAAAGAGGAGTTAAATAATCTGGCAGATATGCTTGAACGTATTCCTATGAATCCTGCACAAACACTACATGAAGCATTACAGATGATATGGATTATGTTTATTGGTATTGGACTTGAGAGTATGGACGATGATATAAGCGTAGGACGATTAGATCAGATTCTGCAACCATACTTTATATCTGATATAGAGAAGCTAAATACAAAAGCTGAAAAAGATGCATATATAGAAGATACTATAGAGTTAATGGGATGTTTCTTCTACAGACTTGCCAGCCATCGTATTGCCGGCCCTACTCTGGCATCATGGCAGAACTCAGGTGCTCCATCGGTATCGTCAATAACAGTTGGAGGGATAGGTGCCGACGGCAACGATGTAGTAAACGACATGACATACATTATTCTTAAGGTTACCGAAATGTTATCGCTTGACGACCCTGATATGGATGCACGTTATCATGCCGATGTAAACTCTGTAACCTATCTTAAACGTGTATGTGAGGTAAACTACATTACATCTGGTACACCAAGTATATATAACGACAAAACCGTAATAGAGGCGTTAAGCAGAAAACGATCATACCCTGAGGCTCCTGACAAAGAGCCATGGGACGATAAGGATATTAAAGAGTGGGTACCTTGTGGTTGTGTAGAGCCTGTTATAAGTGGTAAACACTTTGCAGCAACGGGCGATATTGATACTAACCTTATGGTTCCTGTTTATATGGCAATGCACAACGGAAACCATTACAAATGGAACCTGAATGCATCAGAACATCGTCCGTTCGGACCAATGACAGGTAATGCCGAAAACTTTGAAACATTCGATGAGTTCTTTGATGCCTTTGAGCAGCAATTCAAATTTATATATACACAGATGGTAACTGGTGGTTCGCATGAGATACTTAAGGCACAAAAAAAGTTAATGCCTTGTGCTCTCTACTCTGCAACACTTGATGGCTGTATAGATAAAGGCAGGTTAATGACAGATGGCGGTGCAAAATACAATACAGCAGGAACCTCATTTGTAGGGTTATCTGATGTTATAGACTCTCTATTAGCAATTAAACAGTATGTATATAATAAAAATGCTGGTTCGCAACCGGATATATCTGCTGCCTTTAGAGAGTTAAAAGAGGCTATTAAAGACGACTATAACGGATACAGAAAGGTATACGCTTTTGTAAGGTATAAGGCCACAAAATTTGGTTCAGGAGATAAAGAAGTTCAGGCAATGACCAATCGTGTAACTGATATGATTGCCAAATTCTTTCACATACAAGACAACAAACGCGGAGGAACATACTCAACAGGTTTCAGAAGCAATAACAACCATACAGTATTTGGTAACTACTCAAAAGCGTCGCCATCAGGGCGATTAAGCGGTGTTCCTTATACATCAGGCTTAACCCCTAGCCCATGGGCATCTAATAATATTCTGGATAACCTGAACGATGTTGGACATATAAGGCCTGTAGACGCAGATAACTGTTATACATTTAATGTGCGCCTGTCGTTCTCTAAGAACCACACACATAAAGAGAATATAGATATCATTACACAAAAGGTTATTACATACTTTAAAAAAGGAGGTATGCAGGTACAGTTTAATATGGTAGATACCGATACACTGAAAGATGCCATGGCAAATCCGGAGTACTATCCAGATCTTATTGCAAGGGTATCTGGTTATACCGGTTACTACACCAAGATGCATAAGAACCTTCAGTTAGAGATTATTGGGAGGACTCAGTTTGATCTATAGAAGCAATCCTCTGGTTTTTAAAATTACAGGATATTCAACACACGACGGACCGGGTATACGGTCTGTCGTATTTCTTAAAGGATGTCCGTTAAGCTGCTTGTGGTGTCATAACCCTGAGAGTCAGAAACCCAATGCCGAACTGTGGTGGGAGAAGGATCGTTGTATAACCGATGCCGACTGTATCTCTGTATGTCCTGAAGAAGTTTTAAACTTCAGTAATAAATCCTTTGTAGATTGGAACAGATGTACATCGTGTTTAAAATGTGTACCTGTATGTCCATCAACAGCACTTAGTGCATGCGGAACACAAATGACACCAGATGAGATAACAGATTCTATTATTGAGTACAAGGATTTCTATGATACATCAGGTGGTGGTGTTACAATATCCGGCGGAGAACCAGCTATGCATATAGATTTCCTATCTGAACTACTCAAAAAACTGAAACAGCAGAACATAAATACACTTGTTGAGACATCTGGTTATTTTAACCTAAAGAGATTCAGAGAGCTATGTCTGCCATATACAGATACAATATACTACGATATAAAACTGATAGATCCTGTAAAACACAAAACCTTGTGTGGAACAGATAATCAACTAATATTAGATAACTTTGTATGGTTGCAGAATAACTGCTCATACAATAATACAAAGCTATTACCCAGAATTCCACTCATTCCAGATTTAACCGATAACGATGAGAATATTGATCAATCTATACACTTCTTCTTAAAACATGGGGTTACAAACATCGCACTTCTGCCCAACAATCCACTATGGTTTAACAAAGAGTTGTCTATAGGCAAAAGAAACTCTATTCCAAAAGACAGCACGTTGTTTAAACTATATCCCAACAAAAAATTACAATACATCCGGAACCTATTTACCTCAAATGGCATAAATGTGCTCTCTGATTAAAACACCATATGTACACTTTTACCCCACCAATGTGTTTACCTTTTGCTTACAATAGCATCATGCTCTAATCCCAATCATTACATAATTTTGTATTGCTATTGAACTGGTATATGTTACCTGTTTACATATTAATATGATTAGGTTTCAACCACTCAAAAGCAACCAGAACTACTACTATTTTTACCTTAAATATTAATACTTATAAGATTGATTTACAACGATATTTATTAATCAAATCATAGAATATGAACAAAAATCTACTTAACTTAAGAAGCATACTAACAACTCTAATAATGGTTGTTGGTATAAATGTATGGGCTCAATCAGGAACCTCGGTTACAGAGGCTATTGAGGTAAACACATTCCCACATGTAGAGAATATTAACACCAAAACCAACGGGGTTACTCTTGCCAATGGTACATTAGGAGGTTCTGCATGTACAGGATTTTCATGCTGTCCGGTATTGATATATAAAGTTGTTGTTCCTGAGTATGGTTCGCTACATATAGAAAATATCGACTTTGTAAATAACTCCGGAACTATACTTGCATATACTTCATCTAAAGATAACCCAACAGATTGGAGCGATCTGCAATTTTGGGATAAACTAGGAAATCAGTGTGGTCTGAGAAAAACTATGCAGTTGGGAACATATTGCGACTGGGGCGATGGAACAGGAGATCCTGTTTGGCTTGACGATATAGCTGGTACAGCTATTGATGATAATGATTCAGAACATGTTTTACCTCCCGGAGATTACTATATTATAGTAGCCAATTACAACAAATATAGTAATACAGGAGGTGTTGGAAATGATTTTGTATTCAAGTTTGAACCATATAACGTATCTGACCCATTAACAGGAACAGTAACTATAAGCGGAACTCCAAAATTTGGCGAACAACTTACAGCAAACGTTACAGGCAGTAACAACACCGGAACATTAAGCTACAAATGGAAGCGCGCAGGTTCTGACATTAGCGGAGCAATAGCAAGCACATATACATTGGCAGAGGCTGATATAACAAAAAGCATATCTGTTGAGGTAACAAGCTCGGTTGAATCAGGAGCAATCTCTAGTACAGCAACGGCAAATATATCAAAAGCAGATAAAGCAGCCCCTGCACAACCAACGTTGGCAAACAAAACCCAAAATAGCATTACACTAAATACAGTAAATGGTTGCGAATATGCAGTAGACGGCGGTACCTGGCAGGCTTCTGCTGAGTTTACAAGCTTATCGGCTAATACACAATATAGTATAACCCAACGCTATGCCGAAACAAATACACACAGTGCTTCAGTTGCAAGTACTGCACTTAATGTAACTACAAATAAAGAGCAAGGTAATCTGTTTAATGGTTATTTCTTTGACAACTCTTCATGGGATATAACTAACGGAGAACTAATATTCTCAGGCAACAAAGTATCTACAGAAGGTAATAATAGTATGACCACTGCCTTTATCAATTTTAAAAAGGCTTTAGCATCAACTGAAAAGTTAACACTAAATATCAGCTTTAGTAATGTAACAAATTTTGCTACAAGCGGATGGGCCGGCATAAGTCTATATACAGGAGGCAAAACCGGAACTGAGCAGATATTCATTGGTAGTTTAGGTAATAAATCAAACTGGGGTATTGCAGGAGCAGCAATCAACAACTCTATATCATATAGCAAAACCTCAGCCAATGTTGATATAGTATTTACCTATGTTTACCACTCAGGTGCATGGACATTAGATATTGATGGTGAGAAGAAATCAGGTACAATTGCAACTAATCTTGCCTTTAATGCATTTAGAATAGGAGCAGATACTAATAATAATGCAGATATCGCAATATCAGATATAGTTGCCACAGCAGAATCTGTTGGTGTATTAACAGGTGCGGTAGCTATTAGCGGAACACCTAAATATGGCGAAAAACTTACTGCAAATGTAACAGGCAGCAACAACTCCGGAACATTAAAATATCAATGGAAACGTGCAGGTTCTGAGATCAGCGGTGCAACAGCCAACACATATACACTAACAGAGACAGATATCACAAAAAAAGTATCTGTTGCTGTAACAAGCTCTATTGAATCAGGAACAATATCAGCTACAGAGACAGCCATTGTAACCAAAGCCGATAAAAATGCACCGGCAAAACCTACTGTTGCAAGCAAAACAGATATCTCTATTACACTTAATGAGGTAACCGGCTGCGAATATGCTATAGATGGTGGTGTTTGGCAAACATCAGCAACATTTACAGGTTTAACAAAAGAGACTCAATACAGTTTCACACAACGCTTTGCCGAAACAGGTACTCATAATGTTTCAGCAGTTAGTGCTGCATTAACAGTAGAAACGGCTACAGCCTCGCTTACAGGAACAGTAACTATTAGCGGAACTCCAAAATTTGGCGAACAACTTACAGCAAACGTTACAGGTAGTAACAACACCGGAACATTAAGCTACCAATGGAAACGTGCAGATTCTGACATTAGCGGAGCAACAGCCAGTACATATACATTGGCAGAGGCAGATATCACAAAAAAAATATCTGTTGAGGTAACAAGCTCGGTTGAATCAGGAGCTATTTCAAGCACTCCAACAGCTAATATATCAAAAGCTGATAAGGATGCTCCTGCGCAACCAACAGTAGAGAACAAAACATATAACAGCATTACATTAAACGTTGTGGCTGGTTGCGAGTATGCTATAAATGGTGGTACCTGGCAATCATCAGCTGAGTTTACAGGATTAACATCAAAAACACAATACACTATTACACAGCGCTATGCCGAAACAGATACACATAATGCATCTGCTGCCAGTTCAGCGTTATCTGTTGAGACAACTGTTGCACCACTTAAAGGTACTGTGGCAATAAACGGAGTACTAAAATTTGGGGAGATACTTACAGCAAATATATCGGGTATACAAAACACTGGTACATTAACCTACCAATGGAAACGCAACGGTTCTGATATAAAAGGAGCTAATGCAAATAGCTACACATTAGTAGAGGCAGATATTGCCACAAGTATATCTGTAGCAATAACAAGTTCAGTAGAAACAGGAACACTTACAAGTCCGAACACTGTAAACGTTCAGAAAGCAGACAAAGACGCTCCTGCCAAACCAACAGTGGCAAGCAAAACATACAACAGCATTACAATAGATGTTGTAACTGGTTGCGAATATGCTATAGATGGCGGTAACTGGCAATCTTCGGCAGAGTTCACAGGACTAAAAGGAGGTACAAAGTATAGCATTACTCAACGCTACACTGAAACCAACACACATAATGCTTCATCTGCAAGCTCTGAAATAAAAGTAACTACAGCTATCTCAACATCGGTAGATGAAAATACAACCGCAGAGATGCTTATAGTATATCCTAACCCTGCAACCGATAAACTTACAATAAGTAATATTAATGAGGGTGTTATGCTAATGGTATTTAATAGTATTGGTAACAAGGTATTACAACAACATGTTACAGGTAATACAGCAACAATTAATATCAGCTCTCTTAAAAGAGGTGTATACTTTATAAAAGTAGGTAATAGCAGAACCACAGTAGTATTAAAGTAACACTACAGTTTTAACATATTATCTGATGGGGGTGCGTTTATGCACCCTCTCTTTTTTATCACTAAAATATTCAAGAAAAACCTATTACCTCCCCTATGATGCAAATTCTATTACAGTTTGTTCTTACAGTATCGGTTTAACTATAGCTAGTACTTCAAAAACATACCGTCAGAAAACTACAACCAAATGCTAACATCAAACAATACTGTAATATTTAATCTGCACTTTTATCTGTTCATTTTTATTTTCAAAGGTCAGATGGAACTTCGCATAATAATCATCAGCGGGAGGCACGAGCTATTGCATAGCTGAATCCGCAGTAGTTATTTATAATAAAGCTCGCGCCAACAGAGGCAACAAACTATAATGATAAGATATATTAAACCGATCGCTCTACTCTAAGCGATACATTTTTTTTGATAGCTACTACGCCAATCAATAAACTATCTGCATATTAACTTACTCTTCATTCTACGCTAAGAGAGGCTACAGGAAGATGCGCTGCATGAGCTGGACAAACTGCCACTTCAGGGTGCTTAGTATAAGCAATCAGCGGGAGGCACGAGCTATTGCAGATATGAAACTGCAGTAGTTATTTATTATAAAGCTCGCGCCAACAGAGGCAACAAACTATAATGATAAGATATATTAAACCGATCGCTCTACTCTAAGCGATACATTTTTTTTGATAGCTACTACGCCAATCAATAAACTATCTGCATATTAACTTGCTCTTCATTCTACGCTAAGAGAGGCTACAGGAAGATGCGCTGGATAAACAATTAGCGGGAGGAACGAGCTATTGCATAGCTGAATCCGCAGTAGTTACTTATTATAAAGCTCGCGCCAACAGAAACGACAAACTATAATGATAAGATATATTAAACCGATCGCTCTACTCTAAGCGATACATTTTTTTTGATAAGCACTACGCCAATCAATAAACTATCTGCATATTAACTTGCTCTTCATTCTACGCTAAGAGAGGCTACAGGCAGATGTGCTGGATAAGCAATTAGCGGGAGGAACGAGCTATTGCATATCTGAATCCGCAGTAGTTATTTATTATAAAGCTCGCGCCAACAGGGGTATTTGGTAACACCATAAACCATATCATGAAATGTAGACTTTATTAAGCCACCTCTAAATCTGATGATAAGAGGAGAACTACTCTGATCTGATAAGTTACGAACACAAAACCATGTACCTCACAATTTCAAACCATGTGCAGAGCATTTTTGCATACCTTCTTCAATTGATGTCACTCTGTTTCTTTAAAGAAATTCGCTGCGCAGTAAAAAAAAGTAATCCCGCAAATTTTTTAAGTGACAGCACCTTAGAAAAAAACAGATGCTTTTTTTAAAAAAAATAGTGCCCAGAAAAATTAGATGAGTGCACATTTAAAATAGAGGATT
>DKJY01000063.1 GCA_002454955.1 Bacteroidales bacterium UBA6680 | reverse complement strand
TCGAACCCGATCTTCCACCCAACTTTTCAAAGGTTACTCAAATGAGTAGCCTTTTTTTGTTTCTATACTTTTTCAATAGTTATATATATTAGAATAACCTTCTGTACTTCGTTTCATATTTAATATTAAACTATATTTGCAGCCAAAATACAGAGCAGTTATGGTAAATAATATTAAAAACTATACGGCAATCTTACTGTCAATGATATTCTGGAGCTTGTCGTTTGTATGGATAAAAACAGCTTTAGCAACGTATGGCCCTATAACTGTAACTAGTTTCAGATTGGTTATATCGGTTGGATTACTATTTGTTATTTTATCAGTAACAGGTAAACTTAACAAATTAAGGCGAGAGGATTTTAAGCTAATGCTGCTTTTGGCATTTTTTGAGCCATTCATGTACTTTATGGGCGAAACATTTGGAATGAGTATGGTGTCTTCAACTACAGGGGCTGTAATTATATCCACAATACCCGTACTTACTCCTATTGCAGCCATATTCTTTACAAACGAGAAAATATCCGCAAATAAATATCTGGGAATAATAATCTCTTTTATTGGTGTAGGATTAGTTGTTATGACTCCTGATCTTAATTTTGGAGCCTCATCAAAAGGTGTATCACTACTATTTATGGCTGTTGCTGCCGGAATTAGTTACTCTGTAGTTTTAAAAAGGATTGCTCATAAATACAATGCCTTGTCTATTATCCTATACCAGAATTTCTTTGGTTTACTATACTTTATTCCTTTTTTCCTGATATTCGATTATAAACATTTTGTGAGCACACCATTTGATAAAGAGACCATACTTGTAATAGCCAAACTTGCAATTTTTGCATCAACTCTGGCATTCACATTCTTTACATACTCAGTCAAAAAACTTGGTATTAACACATCAAATACATTCACAAATCTGATACCTGTATTCACTGCTTTTTTTGCATTCTTAATAAATGATACAGTCCCTACTATCCAGAATGGCATAGGAATAGGTATTGTAATCTGTGGATTATTCCTTTCGCAAATAAGATTCAAGAAACCACAGAGGGCTTTAATACCATCTAAATAATGAAAAAAGAGGACCTGTATAAACCTGATATACTCAAAAAATTTGCAAGAGATAAGAGGCAGGAGAACAAATCTTATTTTGCAAAGTTAAAGAAACGTAGACCATCAGACCTGGACGATATTGTTCACAATTTGCACTATGAGGCTTTTGAGGAGATTGACTGCTTAAAGTGCGCCAATTGTTGCAAAAGCATTAGTCCGATAATAACATACAAAGATATTGAGCGCATTGCCAAACACCTAAGACAAAAACCCTCTGTAATTATTGAGCAATATTTTGTAATTGATGAAGATGACGACTATGTGTTTAAGAAAACTCCATGCCCATTTCTTATGGATGACAATATGTGTTTGATTTATGAGAGTCGTCCAAAGGCCTGCAAAGAGTACCCACATACAGACAGAAAACGTTTTTATCAAATTTTAAACATTACTTTAAAAAATATTGAGGTGTGCCCTGTCGTTTATAAAGTTGTTGAGGGTATAAAGCAGAGTAAAAAGCTATAAAATACTCTTTACATAGCAATATTTACTATTTTAGACGTCAATATGAACAGAGTATATATAATATTATTGAGTATTGTGAGTGTTTTCACTGCATTTAATACTACACAAGCTCAGAATGGTGGTACCAGCACTTATACATTCCTTGAGATACCAGTATCTGCAAGATTAGCAGGACTTGGAGGCAAGAATATTTCTGTATTTGATGACAATAACTCTCTTGGGTGGTACAATCCATCGTTAATTCAATCTAATTTTAACAGAGGTATAAACATTAATTACCTGAATTATATAGCTGGTATAAATGCCGGATTGGTAAGTTACACCCATCACGAAAAAGGTATTGGTAACTTTATGGGATCAATACAGTATATTAATTATGGCAAATTCATTGAGGCTAATGAATTTGGTAATATAACAGGAGATTTCTCTGCAAATGAGTTTGCTATAATTGCAGGATATACCAGAAATATTGCTGACTCTACAATAAAGATTGGTATAAACATTAAGACGATATACTCGCAGTTAGAACAGTACAATTCTATTGGTATTGCAACTGATTTGAGCTTCTTATACCAGAGTAAAGATAAGTTACTATGTGCATCTGTTCTGTTCAGAAATATTGGCACACAACTTAAAACATATAAATCAACAAAAGAGAGTCTGCCCTTTGATATTGTTGCCGGTGTATCGGCAAAACTTGCACACGCACCATTAAGATTTTCTGTTACATTCCACAGCCTTAACAGTTATAATCTGGCCGCAGATGAATATACTGTTAACGATGTTACAGGATTAAAAGAGATTAAACAGAAGAGTGGTTTTAACAAATTTGGCGATGAATTTTTAAGGCACCTTATTTTGGCAGGTGAATTTATCCCCACAAAATCTATTTATATTTCAGTTGGCTACAATTTTAAACGAAGAAAAGAGCTAATGGTAGAGGACAAAAAGAGCATTACCGGTTTTACTCTAGGGGCTGGGTTAAGATTAAAGAGATTCAGCATAGATTATGCTCTGTCAAAATATCATTTGGCCGGAACATCTAACCATTTCACATTGTCGTTTCGTCTATAATAGGATTATATACAAACAAAGAGCAGTAAATACTGCCCTTAGTTCTCATGTGTGATCTGATAATACTAATTATTCTACTGCTTTATAAGTTCTATATCTAGACTTGTCTCTTTTAATTTTGCCGATGATTTTAACTGATAATTCTGCGTAAACAAACCTGTTCCCTGCAGGTGCAATGTCTTATCGCCGCTTATTGCCCATGTAATTGCCTCTGGTGGATTATTATAGTATGGGCTTGAATAAACCCCTGTACCATTTGATGATATTGTTAGAATAATATTCTTTGAGGTATTAGTCCATGTTCCTACAACTATATCCTTTGTCATCTTTACTTCACCACTCTCATCATCATCTTTTTTACAGCCTGTAAATATCGCTAATCCTAAAACAATAGCCATTAACGAGAATACTTTTAAAAAAATCTTCATATGTTTATATTTCTTCGTTTATCAGATAAAACTTACTTAACTTAAATTTTCAATGGTAAGAAAATTCTCGCTCATGATCGTTTCATCACATCAAATTAAAATAACCGGCCTACTCTATAAGCTTTTCGGCATCCGCAATGCTTCTCTTTACCTTTATAGTTGTTAGGATATAATTTTTTTGAAAAGATAAATCGAAAATAAACATAAAAAAAGCTGTGCCATAAATATGACACAGCTCATAAAGCATTCAAGCTAATATATTTAGTCAAGCTTTTTCATCTCTTCATTAAAAGTCTTTTTAAACTTTTCATAATCATAATCTATTCTAAGTTTATCATCTTCTGATATCTTATCATAGAAAGGTTTTGAAAGGTTTTCAATAGATATCTCAAACGCAAGATATGTCTTATACGTACCTTTCTCTGTTTGTGTAACCTTCTCGCAAATTGTTCTATAACCGCTTATAGTTTGGTTTATAACCTCACGCGAAAGTTCTTCATAACGCTTAACAACTTCCTCGCCTGATGAGTTCTCTTTAGAGCTCTGATAATTGTCGATTACAGCCTTAAATGTAGTTTGAATTTTTGATGATAATTCTTGTAACGTATTGTTTCTTGCCTTCTTTTTTGCCATAGTCATATCACGACTCTCACCAATAGAGTTTGCTCTAATATAACCATCTGTTGAGAAGAATTCAGGACCAGAACAGTATACTGTAATAAGTTTTTCTCCTGCAGGCTCTTTTTTATTAGCCTCAGTAACCTCTTTACTTGAACCACACGACGCTAAAAAAACAACTGCCGCTCCTAACATTAAAGAATAAATACCTCTTTTCATTTGTTTGATTTTTTTATTTAACAATACTATTTTCTCTTAAAATAAGTGTCTACTAAAAGTAATTATTTAAGACTTACTTTCCAATAATTTACTTTAATTATAGATTATCAATACAAATGCAAAGGTTATGCCAAAAAAAAGGCGCTCATAAAGAACGCCTCTTATATATCTGTAAATAAACAATATATTACATCATTGGCATTCCGCCCATTCCCGGAGCACCAGGCATTGCAGGAGCCTCTTTTTCTTCAGGAAGCTCAACAATTACACTCTCTGTTGTTAGGAACATACCGGCAATTGATGCTGCATTCTCTAAAGCAATACGAGTAACTTTTGTTGGGTCAATAACACCAGCTTCAAATAGATCCTCATATCTATCAGCTCTTGCATTATATCCAAATGCTGCCTCTCCTTCTTTTACTTTATTAACAATTACCGCACCTTCAAGACCAGCATTCTCAACAATCTGACGCAATGGCTCTTCAATAGCTCTTTTCACTATTGCAATACCAGTTGTCTCATCAGCATTCTCTCCCTCAAGTCCTTCAAGTTTATTTGAAGCTCTTATAAGAGCTATTCCACCACCAGGTACAATTCCTTCTTCAACAGCGGCTCTTGTTGCACTTAAGGCATCATCTACTCTATCCTTCTTCTCTTTCATCTCTACCTCAGTAGCAGCACCAACATATAGTACAGCAACACCACCTGCAAGTTTTGCAAGACGCTCCTGAAGTTTCTCTTTATCGTAATCAGAAGTTGAAGTAGCAATCTGTGCTTTTATCTGAGCAACACGATTGTTAATATTATCAATATTACCTGATCCGTTTACAATTGTTGTATTCTCTTTATCTATAGATACTTTTTCTGCTTTACCTAACATCTCAAGAGTTGCTGTCTCCAACTTAAGCCCCTTCTCTTCTGATATAACAGTCCCACCTGTAAGGATTGCAATATCTTCTAGCATCTCTTTTCTTCTATCCCCAAATCCAGGAGCTTTTACAGCAGCAACACGTAAAGACCCTCTTAGTCTATTAACCACCAAAGTCGCAAGAGCTTCACCCTCAATATCCTCAGCAATAATCAACAATGGACGCCCCTCTTGCGCAGCTGGCTCAAGCACAGGCATAAGATCTTTCATTGAAGACACCTTTTTGTCAGTAAGTAATATATATGGTGTTTCCATTACTGCTTCCATCTTTTCTGCATCTGTAACAAAGTATGGAGAAAGGTAACCTCTGTCAAACTGCATACCTTCAACAGTTTCAACTGTGGTATCAGTACCCTTAGCCTCTTCAACAGTAATAACACCCTCTTTGCCTACTTTTTCCATTGCCTTAGCAATAAGTGCTCCAATAGTAGCATCGTTATTAGCTGATATTTTAGCTACCTGTTCAATTTTACCATTGTCGTCGCCAACCTCTTTTGATTGTTCTTTAAGCGATTCTATAATCTTCTCAGAAGCTTTATCGATACCGCGTTTAAGATCCATTGGATTAGCACCAGCAGTAACATTTTTAAGTCCCTCTGTTAATATAGCCTGAGCTAGAACTGTTGCAGTTGTTGTACC
>DKJY01000041.1 GCA_002454955.1 Bacteroidales bacterium UBA6680 | reverse complement strand
TTACTGTAACATAATGCTTTACCAAAAGCAGTTCATAGGAATTATTTGTTAATCATACATGAATTCATCGAAGTTATACTTTGCATTAAAACATACTTTAACACGAGGGAGGCTCTCCTCCTCGGAGGAGACACAGAGGTGGGTTAATTTCTTTCTCTACTTATTATCGATTATCCTCTCTTCTGTAGATCTTTAGTTTTGGATTGTATGGTATAATTTTACGTTTCATTCCTGTTAGAATAGCTTGAATAATAAACCTACCCCTCCAAGGAGGGGAGTTGCTTAGAATAAGCATATTAAGATAATAATATTCATTAATAAAACTGTTTGTTAATCATACCTGAATTCAATTCGTGGTAATACTTTACGATAACACATACTTTAACACGAGGGAGGCTCTACTACTCGGAGGAGACACAGAGGTGGGTTAATTTCTTTCTCTACTTATTATCGATTATCCACTCTTCTATAGATCTCAATACACGGTCTAACTGGTGTTTTACATCATCATCATCAAATCGTAAAAACCTTACACCTAAATCTTCCAGTCTTGCTTGCCTTATTTTATCCTTATCAATAGCCTCACACGAATCGTGACTAGCTCCATCAACTTCAATTGCTAACATAAGATCTTTGCAATAAAAATCTACTATATAGTTATCTATTGGACGCTGCCTGTCAAAATCATATCCCAGAATTTGTCTGTTTTTCAACCCATTCCATAACATTTTTTCTGCAATAGTCATGCTATTTCTTAGCTGTTTTGCCAAGAACTTTAGCTTTGGATTGTATGGTATAATTTTGCGTCTCATTACTGTTAGTGTTGTTTGAATAATTAACCCACCCCTACCCGTTTACTGTAAAATAATGTTTTACCAAAAGCTGTTCATAGGAATTATTTATTAATCATATCTGAATTCAATTCGTGGTAATACTTTGCGGTAACACATACTTTAACATAAGGAAAGTTACTTATAATAAAGCTGTTAAATCTGACAACACAAAACAGACACCTCAAAGATGAGATGCCCGTAATGAATAAATTAACAAGAACTTTATGAAAGATTTTCTATTACTCAGTTTTTTCTCCGTTTCTCCTGTATTGTTTATTGCTATCGCGAAAATATTTACTGGTATATGCTTTTCTCCGCTTGGAGTTATTGCGATAAACAAATCGTCCGTAATCTCTGATATTTCCAACAACCTCTTCCAGCAAGGTGAATGTTTTGTCTCTGAGAAGTTTAACCTCAGACGATACATACATATCGCCATTTACTCTACCAAGCAGTGTACCAAAACGGTCTGCTTCTGTCTCTGCCAGATCGCACTTGGTAATATCAAAGCCAATATCAATCAACGGTTGTGGATTATTTTTTCCTAACACAGCAAGGTCTGAAAGATCCTGTATTGAGTCGGCATTAGAATTACCCTCTTTTATCTTATCAAGTTTTGCAATTAATTCAGGATTGTTTCGGTATCCAAACTCCATATGATCAATTATATCAGAAACAAGGTTGTACATTTTAGAAGATTCATCCTTCCACTCCTTATGTGCTAAATCCTTATCGTCATTTATTGTAGACCAGTTACTCTCTGCAACACGCATTGCTCTGGTTAAACCTAAAAGACGCGATGTCCATTCAGCAGGCATATTTGCCGCCTTAAGATCTTCAAAATCCTTATCTGCTCTGAAATAAAGATTTTCTGCTTCAGATATCATTACCTTCACCGGAATATGAGGAGTTTTAATCTTCTCGTCTGGTAACGATTTAATCTCGTTTAAATAGTTTTGATAATCATTTTTATCGCTCATTGTATCAACTTTTAGTTATTTTCATAAACTGTTTTCTGTTAAGGGTTATGAGGGAACCCATTCCGTTTTACGGAACTTTTTAACAACATAAACAGATACGTCATAAAAAAATGAAAGGTTACGTTTTTTTTATTTTTTTTACCACGCTATCTTTATAACAAAGAGCCAGTAAAGCTCTAGGTTATAGCAAACTATTGTATTAACAGATATTACGTGTGTTTTTAAATAAAATCTCTTTTTTTAATTGTACTACCACTAAAAATTGTTGTGTTAGTTTTATTGCGGTATCATATACCTAATTAAAATTAAGCACAAATAACCAGTTTTATATAAAAGAACTGAGCTACAAATAGTTCTTTTATGAATCTTTATATATATTTAATAAACTTATCAGAATCAAAAGAGCACCACATATATCAGGTATACAAGTTTTATAATATGCATTATATAAGGCTAAACATTTAAAGTGGCTAAACTATGATTAAAGATTTTAATTCAATTGATGAGCTAAAGGATTTTGGGTTTACCGGGTTTTATTCTGTAAATGAATTGCAAAATAACAGATCGAGAATACCTACCGAAAGCGGAGTTTACCTTATTATCAATCCCCAAAAAGGCGATCCCCAATTCATGCGAAAAGGAGTAGGTGGTTCTTTTAAAGGTAAAGATCCTAATGTTAGTATTTGTAAACTTGTAAAGAACTATATTGAGGATGCCAGTGTTTTATATATAGGAGAAAGCTCAGAGTTAAGAGGTAGAATAAACTCGTTACTAAATTTTGGCCAAGGAAAAACGGCTGATCATTGGGGAGGCAGAATGGTTTGGCAGTTTAAAAATTATTCAGATCTGATTATTTGTTGGAAACCTGTTGTTGAAATAAAACCATGTACTTTAAAAAAGGATTTATTAGATTCTTTCATAAACCAATTCGGAAAACTACCATTTGCTGTTTTAAGGAGTTGTAATTAATATAAGGTGTAAACAACTGAATGGTACCCTAACATATACAGAATCGGAAATTTATTATCTTTTAAAATATAACAGTCTGGTTATATAATTACTAAATTGTGGTAGTAAAACGGACTCCATTGTTTAATCACATACCAAATAGTTGTATCTTTAGTAAAAGGTTATCAGCTGCATTCAAGATTAAAGAATAAAACAAGAATATGAAACGAAGCATGAGCAAAGACTTTTCTCACACACGAAGATGACTAATTATGCGAGTTCCATCTGACAAATGAAAAACAATTATAAACAGATGAAACGAAGCATGAGAATAGTCATTCACACACACGGAGATGATTATAAATGCGAGTTCCATCTGGCACTCTGTTCATCCTTGTTTAGCCCACTTTTTCATTTGCCAGATGGAACTCGCATTTATAATCATCTCCGTGTGTGTGAATGACTATTCTCATGCTTCGTTTC
>DKJY01000045.1 GCA_002454955.1 Bacteroidales bacterium UBA6680 | reverse complement strand
GGAAAGTGTCAACTATCTGATGTAAAGTCTTGAGAATATTATCTCTGTTGCTGAGAATGTTGTAGAAAGTATCAACTATCTGATTTAAAGTCTTGAGAATGTTATTCCTATTGCTGAGAATACTGTAGAAAGTGTCAACTATCTGATATAAAGTCTTGAGAATGTACCGGAGATACCTGACTATATTGTTGGAAGCACTGAGAATGTTATTCTTGTTGCTGAATATACAGGAGTTGTACCGTATTGTGCTTACTGTCCGTTTTGTAACAAACAGCTTTTATATGTAATGCATATGCTCTTTATCTATTGCTTAACCACTACAAATTGTTATATTTGGCATACTCCTTACTAACGTACTTTGTACCTATCTATTTATAATGTATTAATACGGTTTTTTAGGGAGTTATATTTTGTGAAGACTAAGTGTGTTTATGATAACCATTTATATAGTAATATACTATTATTAAACTAAATGCTGAATGATTAAATGTATATATGGTTTCGGCTTTGCTCAATGCACAAAGTAGTGTATGTACTATATCTTAAAGGAGAGTATACGTATGTGGTTTTGTGGTATTAATATAAAAAATAAATGATAGAATGAAACTTTTTTCAGGTGTAATTAATATTGGTTTAGGAGTGTTGATTGGTGCGTTTGCCTGTTTATCTTTTCATATCTATTTGGTTGATAATATAGATAATTATTTATTCAGCTATGTAAATATATAATAGCTTGTGTATTATAAAATGTGAGTTTAAACCTATGAATAGAATTTTATTACTGTTTATAACTGTGTTCTATACAACAGTTATGTTTGCACAGAATCAGGAGGATATATCTGTTTATATATTCCAAAGTCAGAGAACAGATTCAAAATTGGTACGTAATATCATGATAACTAATGATGGCTATCTGAATACAAAGACCAAATATGTAAATTATAAAGAGAACAGCAAGCCGGAGTGTGATGTTGAGTTAGAGGAGTCTTATGTTCTGGATAGTGAGAAGTATGAACACTATTATCATAATATAACAGAACTATTAACTGGTAGTAAATTTCTAAAGTCGATTACCCGTAAACAGTTTAAGATGTATCAGAAGATGATTGATGACGAAAAGTTACCTAAAGAGCTCAACTTTATGATTATCAGAAATAAGAAAGAGTACTTTCTGTTAAGATACGATAAGGTGGATAAGGATTATTCAGATATGATAATCAATGCTGAACAGGAGGATAGGGACAGACATAAATCGTCGTATATACGAATTCTGAGAGTATTAAAGAGGATAACAAAAGATGGTCGCAGATCGAACAATTTTTAGTCCCTAAAACATATAAATTATTGATTTTAAAGATATACAGATATGCAAAAGATACTACTATTGCTTATAGCAATTATATATAGCACAACGCTGTTCTCGCAACAAGCTAAAGTTGAGTCGGTCTCTGTTTCGCAGAAGATGGGTGATAAACAGAGTGTGATGAATATATTTACACAGATTTCAGACAATATGTTAACTGTTAAGTCGTTAAATTCAAAAAAGAATTCGTGGGGACATATTACAGGCAAACGTGTTATAAAAGAGAGTTATGCTTTGGCTAATGCGGATTTAGAAAAGGTACTGAGGGAGTTTACAGAGATTATTTCAGGCAACGAATTTGTAAAGAAGATTACACGTAAACAGTATGATAAGTATCTTGAGAATATGAATAATGATAAGAAACTGAAGAGTACTAATACTATTGTGTTAAAGAGAGGTGAGGAGTATCTGCTTATTCAGTGTAAAATATTAAGCTTTAAAGAGACAACTTCAATGACAGAGGAGGAGTTAAATCGCCATTATAAACACGAGGAGATTATTACATATATAATCGGAGAGTTAAATGAGATAAAGATGAATAAACATAGATTGAATGATATTCGTCTATAACAGATATATGACTAAAAATACGAGTTCTACATGACCTATTAAGAACAAATTTTATACGTATGAAACGAAGCATGAGCAAAGACTTTTCACACACCGAGAATGATTATAATGCAAGTTCCATATGGCAAATGAAAAAACAATTATAAACAGATGAAACGAATCTTATTACTAATTATTGCAGTTGTTTGTGCAAACATGTTATTTGCACAGCAAATGGGAGAGATATCGGTATATGTATCACAAAAAATAAAGGCTGACACAACATTTAATCACTCCCTGTTTAAGATAACCGGAGACAAGTTGAGTCTGATATCTATCTATTATGAGAATGATTCTGACGATGATCAGGAGTGTAATCAGCAGTTTAATGAGGTGTATAAACTAAACAGCAATGAAATTGAGTATCTCAGAAGAAGCCTGAAGAGCTCTATAAGAGAGAGCAAATTGCTTAAAATAGTTACAGAGAAACAATACAAAAAATGTATTAAGCAGATTGATCTGGATAAACAGCCGAATAATACCAACTATGTTTTGGTTAAAAGAGGCGACAAGTATTATATGTTAACGTATAAGATTCCGAATGCAGAAGAGATGGATTCAATGAAAGAATCTGAGTTGGATATGTTTTATAGCAAAGAATCATCTTTTAGTAATATTGCTGTTATTGGTAAAAAGATGGTACGACGTAAACGAAGATTATTCCGATTTCAGTTTTAATAAGTTGTATTAACCATATTTTAGCCTGCGTGTTGATGATACAGGTTATTCACTAACCTTTTTGAATGTTAAGCTATGCATCTATAACAGATTCTATGTTTTGGTTATAGATGTATCTGCTTATTACACTATAAAAGCAATTTGTTAACTGTTGTTTTATAGTTTTTAGAATTTCAAACCTTGCTTGGTTAATGGTTTAATAACATGTGGTGCTCCCGTTAAGCGATATTGTACCAATTTCTAAAATAACATTTCTGTAAACTGCAACCATTGCAATCTAGCAAACTACCACTTACAAAATAAGACCATCCATTCATATGGTTTTAAGCGCATTTCATTAAAAGTGCATTTTTAGTAAAAAATCATTTTACATATTCACATATCAAATGAATTGGCATAATCCTTTGATATAAGGTGTTTTTGAATGGTGCAGGCTGAACATTTTACATAAAACTGTGCTATCGCTGTTTTCTCATATACAGAGATAACCAAGTATCGGGCAGGTTTATTGCAACTATTGAAAAAAGATATATATGAGGTGGTATTTAAGATCGGTTAGGGAGTATGCTAAATTTAATGGAAGAGCAAGCAGGGGTGAGTACTGGATGTTTGTTTTGTACGATGTAATACTATTGTTAATAGCATTGGTAACAGATAATTCGCTTAATCTGGTGTTTGATGATATGCCTTTTGGATTTATATCTGTATTTTACTTCTCAAGCGTTTTTATCCCAAGATTATCTGTATTGGTAAGACGATTACACGATTCAGATAAGAGTGGTTTAATGGTGTTTGTATTATTTATTCCGCTTGTAGGTTGGGTCTGGTTACTAGCTATGGCTTTGGCCGATGGGATTAAAGCAGGTAACAGATACGGAGATGATCCGAGACCAACACAATATGAAAAATCTGTAACCGCTAATAATTCAGGAGATTCGATAATTGTATTTATTGTATTGTGGATGTTTTTTACTAAGGTATTCTGGCAATTTATTAGTCCGGTAATAAATGATAGCTATGGTGTAGTATTAAATACACTTGTTGCAATTATATGGGAGTTTATTCCTGTAGCTCTGAGTTTTGCAATAAAAGACAGACCCAAACAGATGCTTATATCAATTGTAGCAGGTTGTTACTTTTTATTTGGTTTGTACTCTATAGCTCAAACATTCTCGTAATTAATAAAACAGATGAGGTTTTTATATTAAAAAATATTAGAACATGCTATTAATAAATTCTTGTATATAAGATTTAATTAATAAGCTGGTTATGTATTACATATTAAAATTAGGCACATGAAAAACAAGTTAGTAATTATTATCCTGCTGTTATCTACAATGTTATACAGTTCTTATGCTCAAATAGGGTTGTTTAACAAGATTAAAAACGCTACAAAAAAGGAGAAAAAAGAGAAAATTACTGAGCAAGGTATTACAAATGAGACACACAGAAACTATGTTGGCAAGATAGTTTTTAATACAGAGAGAATTTCATTTCAGGCACCGGATGAATCTAAGTTTAAAACAGAGTTTAATGCAACAGATAGAATATACGGACGATTCTATGCAGAGCACTCTGCCGGATATTATAGAAAAGAGAAATACAACTCAGGAGCCTATATGCTTAGAGGCTATTATAGTCTGACAATTGATGGCGAAAAAATTGATGCAAAGTTTAAGGCATTTTCAATTCAGGATCAGGTTAGTCAGAGAACAACACAGCAACTGTATATTAATCAGAATCCTACTGAGAGAGACTATGAAGATAATAGTGTATGGTTTAATATAATTAACAACATGAGTCCGGGAACACATAAGGTTGAGGTTGATTATATGCTTATTCTAGATCAGAATGAAGAGGATAACGAACATTATAAGGTTGCTTCAGGAGTGTTTAATATTGTAAAGAAAGAGGGCGATAAACTTCTGCTTGGTAAACGTATGGCCGATTTTACGGCTGGAATGGAAGATGCAGAACTTGAAGCTGAGGTTGTAAAAGCTATTAATAAGAATGCCAGAAGAAATGGTTGGAAAGAGATATTCCATTCAGCTAAGATAAAGAGCGATTCGTGGTATATCATCAGACATAAAAACTCAGGAGTTATAATGGGTAGATCTATTTCTGCATACTGTTTTGCTAAATGGCCTGATGGTCATTGTACTGTTCAGGTATTCTTTTTCAAACAGCAGTACGATGGATCAAAATATATGAAGAAACTATTGTATTACGGACTTAAATCAGGATCGCAGGAGAAAATAGATTGTGAATAGGTAAACAATTAAATTATAGGAATCATTCCATTTATGTTTGGGGGTGTTCTGTTGCTGAGCATCCCTTTTTTATAAAAAAGAAAATAATGAGTACTGGTTATAGTATTAAGGAAAGAGAGTAGTAATATTCATTTAAAGGTTGAAGTAATACATCCTGACTTTGAATGTGTAGGAAAACCTGATGTTGATCCTCAACAGTTTTGTTTATGTTTTTTAGTAGACAGATATTATGAGATTAAAACAGATTTTGTACATCCACTTACAGAGAAGTATGAATTATGGAGAGATATGGCTTTTGGCGAAAAGATATTATTAACCCCTGAAGAATCAAAAAAGTGGAAGAACGAAGAGTTCTATACAGATCATAAAAGAATTTGTGGATATACAGGAACAGAAGAAGATGGATTAACATTAATGCTGGAGCCTGACTACAGACAATTCTGTTTTCAAGCCGAAGATCATATCTCTAATGTAGAGATAATAAAAGATGATGAAGGTGATGAGATAATTAGTTTTGATGTTTGTAGTTCTGATATGATAACACACATCTCTGAAGGTGATAAATGGGAATCTGCAGCATTTTAACTATTGGAACTTTTGGGTATATGATGTGTATCCAAGATTAAAAGCTGCCGGAGCGTTATAAATAAGAATATATATAAATTGATATGAGACAGTTCTACCTAAATACATATCCAATAATTTCAGTAGTTATATTCTACATAATGTATCTGGTTATGATTATTTTTCAGGTAATATTACTGAGCGAACACTTTGAACATGTAAACATTTACTATCCCGGATGGAAAATTGTTTGGGTTGTTACACTCCTGATATTACCATGGATGTTAAGCCTTATAGTTAAACATAGATGCATAAGTAAATTAGAAAAAACAGATGATAATGCAGAGTTCATGTTTGCCGGAAACTGGACTAGTTTAACTATATATCTTGCTTGTAATAATGTTGTTTTTGAAGAGGATAATACTGTTGATGAATCGGTACCATGGCATCCGGTAGAAGGAAACATGAGTGAATACGCAGGTATTATGAATGCCATTATTGAGAAGATAACAACATAATAGTCTATTCAATTAATTTAAACTGTAGATAGGAGTGAGATATAGATATTTTGATTCTATCTGTAGAAAATATTTTATGCAATACTTTAAATTAGAGATACGTACGGTAAACAGCAGTGATGCTTTTGTTAACGATATTATAATTGATAAAAGTATTTATGAACTTATCGATGAAGGGGTATCATTAAAAGATACATTAGTGTGTGTTGAGGCTACAATAAAAAACAGTAGTGGAGATAGAAATGACTTCTTACTGTATCGTTCTTATTTTCCGTTGATTTCAGACAGAGTAAAGGATGTTTTAGAGTCATTTTCTGAAGACCTTCCATACTTAGAGTTCTTTAAAATTAGGTTTAATAAGGATATAAAAAAGTCTTATTGGTTTGTGAATATTCTTGATAATATTGATGCTATAGACAGAGATAATTCAGAGTATACTTTATTTCCCGATTTTATGGGAGCAAAGGCTGGTAAAATTGAGAGTATTAATAGTATGACTCTTAAAGAAAGTGTTATTGCTAAAAGAAATATCTTCAGACTTACAGAACAAGAGACCTATGTGATGATCTCAGAGAAGTTACATGAAGCTTTTTTTAACATCGGGATAACAGGTTTTGAGGTGTGTAGTTTTTAGTTTGGCTAAATATGATACCTTAATAGGCTGTAAAACAATTATAAATATATGGAAGATAGTGTTGATTTAGGGAATCTGGTTGAAGAGATATGGGATAAGATTGATATAATAGATTCAAGATTATTTTTTGATTCTATCCTTACTTGTGGAGGAACAACTACCGAGAAGTATCTTGATGTAGATAATATCTTTGTACCTGATATTCTCAGAGAATTAAACCTTGAGTTTGGGAGTTACTCTATGAACTGGAGAGTACAGAATCCGGAGATAAATAATAGAGTGTTTTTTGCCTGTTCAAACAATTACGGAACAACACATCTTGATTATGGCGGATTTCAGAATAGAATATGTTTTGAAGATAACCGTGATATTGGAAAACCATTCTATAATGAGGCTTGTTCTAATGAGAATGCGCAGTTATGGAAGCAGTTGTATATTCTGGATGATTTGAAGTTTGGTAAACTTATACTTATTAAACCAGATAATAATGGTAACAATCATGATCTGTATCTGTTTGATCATCCGGATACATTAGTAAAACTAAATGTTGGCCTAGATGATTACTTATTACTCCTTAAAAAGACTTTGGGATTATATAATTGGCAAGAGTATTTAACAGAAACGTCATATAGTCTTGATGGTGCAATCCCTAACAATTTTCATAAAGCGATGAATACACTGTTCCCGGATGAGGATTTAAGTATGTTTCGTCCTGCTCCGGTTTTAGAAGATAGTATATTTAACAGATATATTGCCCGAAGGGATAAAATGGATTACAGAGAGCTATTTATTGAAACGATGAATAAACTTAAAAGTAATTCGAATATTGAGTTTTTGCATTATGAAGATACTATTGGATATCTAAATGATCAAACACCATACACTGCTCATTACGGGGTTACAGAAGCTGTTTTAAGAAAGATAAAGAAGGACTACGGACGCGAAATATCTGAACAGATGTTGGCATTCTATTATCAGATGAATGGTTGTATGGTTAGTTGGAGATATAAGTTAACAGAAAGTAATCAGTATATATATGGTAATATTAACCTGTTAAACCTTGAAGAGGTAATGGGTGGTAAATGGAAGGAGACCTATTTGCAATGGAGTTCACCAAATCTGTTTAAGGACGAAAATTCTGTATACTATTTTAATGAAGAAGAAGCTCTGGATAATCCGAAAATGGCTGCGTTAATGTTGCATGCCAGACTATTTGAGGAGAAGGGCGAGATGCGAGATTATTTTATTGATTTTATAGAGGGAGAAGAGGAGCCTGCAATTTATAAGATAGTTAGTACAAGTTTTTATAGAATGAATATAAGTTTCTCAGCATTTATTCAAGCAAGAATACAATTTGCTGGTATAAGCGGGTGGGAGTACAGATTTATAAATCATCCTGATTTCAGCAATGAATTGATAAATAAAACCATTAATGAATTTAAGGAAGAGGTAAATCTTGTTTTTAATGACGCTGATTTTAGTATACTAGAGTAATCCCGATTACTAAAACTTGTTAAATCAACAAAAATTGTACTGAATCAGGATATTGATCTATTCAGATTATCATATAATGTTCATAACAGATATATAATCGGATTTAGATTAACCTAAATCCGATTATATATCTGTACACTATAGGTAAACTACTTCCTGTTATTTTTGTAACTTTCCCACATGCCCAAAAACTCCTTCTCCTCGGTACCCACTTCACCATCAGCCTTAAGAGTGTCATCAATTATACCATCAAAAATTGGTAACTTCTCTTTTTCAATACTATCAACATATTTCATTGCTGTGCCAAACGATGGCTTCTCACCTTTAATCTGCATCATCTTTATTGCAATATCACTATTACCATCCTTTTCCAGTTTACTCTTCATCTCTTCAATAGCGGCTTCTTCGGTTTTATCAAGGTTGCCATCGGCATATGAAGCAGCAAAAGCAACATACATACATGCAGTTAACAGATCGGAATTGCTTGATTCTTTTACATCCTCTTTTTTACTACTCTTGTTTAAAAGTCCACTTACAGCACCAGTTGCTTTATTTGAAACCTCCTTTGTAAGCTTTCTCTCTACATCTCGCATTACACGACTTAAAATACTACTTAACATTCTTTCAGTTTTTGAATTATTATTACCACAACAATAGGTTGTAGATAACAAAGTTATATTTCTGTATTAACTAAGAAAACTGAACACGATGCATATAACGCTTATACTATATTGTGTTATATCCAGACTTATATATTAAACAGAGTTAATGTGTATTGTATATTTCAGATTAACAGGATTGTATATAGTGCTGTGTAGTGCAAATGTACATGTTGGTAATTTATGTTAAATGTTAAAATAAATAATCTGATGACATTTGAAGTTGATTTATAAACATTAAAATACCGCTTATTTGCTCAGACCTGCATTTCATTCTGAAATAGCTACCGTTCATTAAATAGAGGCTATTTTATAGAAATAATTACGCATTTTTACATCAAATTTAGAAACAGTATAAATTCGGGTTAAGGTAATTTGCCTTTTATGTAAGAACTGAAAAGTTTGTTATAACCAACAATATATTCTCATTATAGAGTTATTAAATGACTGTGGATTTAAAGGATAAATCTTAATTGGTATAGGCAAAAACAGATTATATAATAATGACAGACGACAATTTATATACCTTAGATAAGTCTACATTTGGCAGCACAGATAAAGTAGAACAGTTTTGTGCCAATGATAACTTTGTTAAACACTGCTTTAACGGTGTTTCACTTATGGATAGTAGTATAAATATTAAGCTTAATAATAGTACCCGTAATGAGATAGACTATCCTATTGGAGCAACAGTTTTGCCTATTGTTTCAGAGAGACTATGTGCAATTATCAAAGATATTGAGAAGCCAGAGAATATGGAGTTTATTCCTGTTAAATCAGATCCACAAGATCGTAGATATTACCTGCTTAATCTGCTTGACAGTATACCATGTTTCGATTTTGAAAACTCTGAATATACAGCCTATATTAATAAAGACAATATTAAAATGGTTGAAACGGTTGACAAATTAAAAATTAGAACAGAACTTATAGTTAACAGGAATATATTCAGAATAAAAGAGATTTCTGCACATATTTTTGTAACTGCTAAGTTTAAGAATGTTCTGGAACAAAATAACATTACAGGAGTAGAGTTTAATAGTATCAACAAGTTCGAGATATGGTAGAATGAAATTAGTTTAACTTAGTATAAAAAAATAGCCATATGGCATATTACTATATAAAACATGATACAGAACGTGGTTCATTTGAACAGATAAAAGAACTAAACAGAGAACTAAAGAGAGAAGATATAGAATTTTTTAACAATCTAAAGTTGTGCAGATCAGAGCATCCTAAAAAGATGCCGGATTTGTGTAGTTTTAAAATTGCCGAAGAGGCCATTACTACAGATATACTTAGCAGTATATTTTTATCAATGAACAACGGATTTTTGATATCTGATAAGGCTATTAATATTCTGAACTCATTTGCAATTAATGAACACAAGTTGTTTAATGCAAGAGTAGATGGAATAAGTGGTAGTTATAGTTATCTGTTCCTGCCAGAGGAGAGGGAATATATTGACTATTCAAAATCAGAATTCATTAAGACAAATCTGTTGGGCATAAAAAAGGGAGGTGTAAACGGAATAACATCATATAATTTTTTTACTGAGACTAATATTCATATTCAGAAAACAGAACCCGGAAGCAGACTCTCTTTTGATAGAGTGATACTTACTAAAGAGTTAGATGTTTTAAGATTACCGGGAGATTCACGCATACTGATCTCAGAGAAACTGAAGAGAGCTCTTGAGCAAGAAGAAATCACTGGTTTGAACTATAAGTTATCGGGGAGTAATATCACTTCTGACTAATAATGGTTTGTGTTATATAAGATCAATATTAATCAATTACCACCTTCTGCTGTCAGTAGATATAACAACATTTATATTTAAATATTGAAAATATATACCTTAACAGGTGTGAATGTAATATTTTTTTCTACCTTTATGAGGATATGGTATATAGAGTTGTTGTGATTTATATGCCTGACTGTCATGATAATATCAATATTGAATGGCAAAATAACTCTATATCACAATTTAAAAATCTAAGGTATGTTAGTCAAACATAGTAACAGTTATTCTTACACATTTGAGTAACTAAATTATATTAGTTATTGACTCCTATCGAACAGACATTTATATGAATATAAAATAATTATAGACAAATGAAACAGATGATTTTAACGCTGACTGTTGCTCTGATTTTCAGTACAACATTAACAGCACAGAATGTTGGTGATTCTCCACAAACAAAGTTAGGTTTTACTAAAAGAGTAGAGTCAAAAGTATTAAATGATAGTCTTAATATCTATATCCACCTCCCTTTTAACTATAAAAAGGATAAAGAGTTTCCGTTGATTGTACTGTTAGATGCACATAGTTCATTTAAAGCATTCTCTGCATGTACAGAGTTAATGGCTTATGCAAGAAGTATTCCAACTTGTATTGTTGTTGGATTTCCGCAATACAAGTATGCCAACTTTAATGTAAATAACATTAACGATAAAATGGATAATATAACCCGGTTTATGGGTAAAGAGTTGTTACCTCAGCTTAAAACGGAGTTTAATATTACTAAAACATTAATATGGGGACAAGGAACAGAGATAACAACCTATTTAATGTTAAATAGCCCCGATATGTTTGATGGTTATATTGCAGATGTTCCTGATCTTAAACTTATATCTGAGATGGTAAATTCAAAGGAAGTTTTATCTAATCTGAAAGATCATAATGTAGATTATTATATATTTGGTAGCAGTGTAGCTAAAATAGATAATAACAAGTTTGTAGATAATCTGAGGTCAAATGCACCTAAAGAGTTAAATTGGCACTATTATATGTCAGACGAATCAGATATGATTATCTACCTTATGAACAACTATATGCATGCAATTAAACAATTCTTTGCAGAACAATAGATAATATGTTTTTACTTAAACCTTAAATATCGATAGTGAGAAGAATTTTTGATGACCAATTTATGGATGATCTTATTGAAGGCTGTATGAAACGAAGCATTAGGAAGATTATATGAACATAAATGATAATACACATACCCCTGATGAATATTACTACTATTTTTGGCTATAAGACGTAAACATATATTTATTAATCCTGATATAATATGACGCTGTTTAAGGTGAAGTAGAGATGATTGATGTCTGAAAGGAAGTAATATAGATAGCATAAATATCCACCCCACTTGTGTTATCATAGTGGGGTGGTTTTGTATATTAAATTATCTAAGTTACTTTTTGTGAAAAATATCGTTATACTTTTATTAATGCATTAATAATGTCTCTAATTTCTAAATATTAACTGTTGTATTAAGGTTAAGTATTTATACTTGATTAACACATATAATTATGATGCAGAGTATATAGCCTTTTTATTTCTTTTGTAGGCTTTTTTAGCATAATACTTATATAAAGGGAGAAGTGGAGCAAATAGTATATTACTAAATCTTAACATCCCTATTCCTGCTTTAATAGGATTTCCAACGCCAAAAACAGGATTAGGAGAGTATTCTAATAATCTATTTTCAATATGATATGCACATTCTTCTCCATACGTCTCTTTTACAAACATTAAAGCTGATTCGTAAGATCCTATTGCAGGTCCTGCACTATAAAATTTATCGCTTTTTACAACAGGAGCGTGGTCAGGCTTTACACCAATACATGTTAATATTTTGTGCATCTGGAAATTAGTAGTTGCTCTTTTACCCTTTAATAAACCTGCTCCACCAACAACAAAAGTTCCTGCACATACACTAATAATTGCTTTTGCATTTGGCTCTTGTTTTATAAGGAAATTATTTACCGTTTTGTTTGCACTAATCCCTGGAGATAAAGCACCTACTATTATAACATCAACTTGCGGGCATTTATTAAAACTACAATCTGATATTAAATTCGGATTCAGTATTCCTGTTGTTTTACCTGGTTTATCCCATACATAAAAGAACTGTGTTTTAGGAATACGACCTAAAACATCTATAGCCCCTATTACATCAGGGGTATACATATTTGGAGCTGTTAATACGGCAACTTTTAAAGCTTTGTTTCCGGAGAATGAATGCTCATTATATTCATCAGTTATTTGGTTACTGAAAAGAGGTTTTGGATCATACTCCAGAGTCATCTCTAAGAATTTAGTCCATGATTTACCTCTTATCTCTTTCATTACCAATAAAGCAGATTCTATGCCTCCTGTGCATGGTCCCGATGTATAGAATTTGCCATCAATAACTGTATGGTCTACATCTTCGGTATGTAATGGGTAGCTCTTTAAAGTATCCAGAGTTTTTTTATCAGATGTTACTCTTTTTCCGTCTAAAACACCAGTTTTAGCAAGTAATTCAACACCATTAGAGACACCAATCACATATTTAGCATTTGAGGCGTGATGTTTTATATAATCTAATAGAGATGAATTGTTTAAATACCCTCTGGATTGTTCTCCAATGACAAGTACATCAAACTCTTTTTTTGAATTAAATGTAGAGTCAATCTCAATTGGGAAGTTATACATTCCTCTTACAAATCCTTTACTGAAAGATATTACCTCTATTTTGTTTTGTGGATGAGCACCAAGTACTGCATTAAGGCCAATTATATCAGCTGTTCTGGCCCCTGGAGTCATAACATACCCTATTTTAATACGTTTTAAATGTCCCATATTTTTTTGTTTATGGTTTATGGTACAAATATCTATCTAAATAGAGTTCTGTTTTAGAACTATGTAAGCTATTATTTGTACTATTCAATCTTTTTTCGGAACTCTCTTGGACTCATACCTTCGTGTTTTTTAAAAAAGCGGCTGAAATATGATATGTCATAAAACCCCAATTTATCTGCAATACAAGAAATACTCAGTTCGGTTTGATATAATTGATATTTT
Source organism: Bacteroidales bacterium UBA6680 (assembly GCA_002454955.1). Lineage (GTDB taxonomy): Bacteria > Bacteroidota > Bacteroidia > Bacteroidales > UBA6680 > UBA6680. The sequence goes on along the minus strand of DKJY01000045.1, from coordinate 137,067 downwards.
ATTTCAATTAATTTTAATCTGTCAATATATGCTTGAGCAGACTCTCCTGTATGCTGTTTTACACATTTGTTAAGGTGGTTTGGGCTAATATTTAACATTTCAGCATACTGAGCTAAATTAACAGATTTGTAGATATTCTTTTTTACCAACTCAAAGAAGGTTCTTGTGATCTTGGTTGCTGCTGAAAACTCCTCTTTTATTTCGATACTTTTTTGTAACTGAAGTTCTGTGAGTATAGTGTTAAAATATGCTCTCATAATACTTATATTAGGAGAATCAGACCTGTACTCTTTGTATATTCTTTTGTGCAAATTAGTTATTGCGGTTCTGTTATCTTCAGGAATTTCATAAATAGATGGAGCATTTATGCTAAATAACTGTTCGTCTATTGTTTTTAAAGCAGTTCCTGAATCTCCCAATATAATATCGGGATGAAAGTGGGATACGAATCCCTTTGTTTCTGTAGAAATATCTTTTGCAGAGAATACCTCTCCGGGTTTCAATAACAGAATTTGGGAACTTTTTACTTCACAAGCTCTGAAACCAATACTTGCATTTAAGGTTCCTTTCGTAATATAAAAGAATATAACATGATCTGTCTTAACCGGATATATAGGGAAGTTTATATATTCATTAAAATCTTCGATAAGAACACATGAATAGTTCTCAATATCATGGTGAAACACACTACGACCAAGTGATTTTATATAATTAGTACGTAGGCTTTTAGAACTGTGTTTTTTTATGTTTCTACTCATTATATCTTATGCATTTTATTCTTTAAAAGGATTGAATTGTTCCAATAATCGATTTATCCCTTCTATTATTTTCAAGTTTTTACAAAGAAATTTGCATCTAAATATAGAACATTTAGGATAAACTTTTAACAACTGGTAGTGAAATTTAAATTAATAGAGAGATAACTAATTGCTTTAACACTTCATAAGAGTATATGTATGAAAACATTTTTACCCACACAAAAGCGCTTAAATGTATAGCAAGTATTCTGTCACATTGAACGGAGTCCTTTAGCTTTAGACTTTGTTTGAGCCGATATTTGGATTGATAATTAAATAATTATGGATAGATGAAACGAGCATAAGAGTGGTTATTATGTGAGTTCCATATGACCTATTAAAAACAAATTTAGACATATGAAAAAGTTATTACTTATTGCCTTTTTGAGCTTAATTAATTTGTGTGTATATTCTCAGAGTAATCCTGGTTATAATGAAAGACCCAGTAAAGATTGGAAGAAGTTACATAAACATAATAAAGAAGCATTTGAGAATCTAAAAAGAGATTGTGGAGGAGTAAACTGGAAGGTTAAGGATTTAAAAACTCTGGTCGAAAATGGGTCAGATAAATCAAAACCTTATCTTGAGTTACATTTATCAACATTTCCGCCGTACCATACATATATTAGTGGTGTATATCTGGTAAACAATAATTTGGTTGGTGAGATGACAAAAGATTTCTGGCAACCATATAAAGGACAAGCCAATATAGAGAGTCTGTGGATTACACGGTTTAGTGTGGCCTATAATAAGATAGAGAAAGTAGATAGGCATTGGATTAACAGGTGGGATTATCAACCTCAATATTGTAAGATATTTGATTTTAGTCATAATAAACTAACAGAGTTTAAATCAAACAGAATACAATCTCTTTATGGTCATATAAAAGAGTTGGATTTAAGTTGTAATGAGATTACACGTCTTAAATATAAGGAGTTTGCAACCAATATAGATGGTACTGTTAATAACAATATTAAAAAGTTGCATGCTATTAATGTTAACTGGAAACATATTGATGTATCTAATAACAGAATGAATTTTGATGCATTAATTGAATTTACGGATGACATGCAGAAGTTAAGGGATACCAGAGATAATGCGATTAATTATAAACCTGATGAAACTACAATATGGAATACTCCTGTTATTTATGCACCTCAAAAACCTATTGGAGACAGACCTGAAACTAAAATATTAAAGCAGGGTGAACGAACAACACTGATTTATAAGTTACCTCATGAAGGTAATAAATATCAATGGCAACTAAATGGTAAAAATATTGAAGGAGCTACATTCTCTGAATTCAATATTATAGATTTTGATGAGACTAAAGCAGGGCATTATAATTGTTTAGTAACTAATCCGGCATTACCACTGCTAACAATTTCCAGTTATGATTTCCCTGTATTGATTAATGGAACAGCTGAGGTTAAAGATTTTGATCTATCGAATATACAGTTACCTCCAAACACGTTCAGAGGAGCTATTGTTGGACTTATACAAGGAGAGGGTTATTTTAAGTTAACAGAAACAAAGCATAATGAATCGTTTGAGATAGTTAATGGTAAGATTTTAAGGAGTCGCGAAAAACTATTTCGTTATAAGTCATTGCAAGAGTATGAGGTAGAGATAGTTTGTGTTAATAAGTATGGACAAACAAAGAAAAAGATATTTAAGATTACCAAAGGTAATAAGCCTGATGGAGCAAAACTCATAGAGGAGTTTGATATTGAAAAGTTTGTTATTGATGAGAATAAGCAGATGACAATGGCTAAAGTTTTTGTTAAAAACGGAGGAGTAAGAATAGATCATTATAATTATGAATTACCTGCAAATCAAATGGATAATGATTTGTTTGAATTGATTGGTAGTAACTTGATACAACCTAAAAACACTACTGGTTTAAATTATGAAAAAAGATCTTCATATAATCTAATGCTTGTTGCCAAACACAAAACGGCGAATCTGAAATATATGCAAACACTTAACCTTACAATTAAAGATGTAAATGATACTCCATATAATCTTACATTACCTATAACCACTTTAGAAACGGGTAAAAGTGTTAATACTATTGTAAGTCCGATATTTGCAGAGGATGAAGATGATAATTTGTTAAATTATAGTTTGATAAAAGGAACTGATTACTTCAAAATTGAGAACGGTTTTTTACGTGCAAAGATAAAATTCACAACGTCAAAGATTATTGATATTAAAATTAAAGCTTCAGATTCTAAAGGCGGATATGTAGAAAAGAGTTTTCAGATTAAAGTTGTTCTGCCTGGTACAGTACCAGAAAACGGATTACTCATTTTAAATAATGCTGTAATTGATGAAGGTGAACCCGCAAATACTGAAATTGGAGAGTTATCGGTTTTTAACTCAAATGATATTTATAATTATGTAGTTGCAAGTGATGATTTTGGTGTTATTAATAACAAGTTAGTAAGTCTTCGCAAATTTGATCATGAAGAGAAGTCTTTTCATAGGGTAAAGGTAACGGCTAATTCAGAAAAGCAGATGTTTGTTAGCACTTTTGTTATAGCAGTTAATAATATCAACGAACAGCCAACTAATATTGGATTAACAAACATGACTATTTTAAACAAAGAGAACTATGAGATTGGTAGCATAGTTGTAGAGGATAGTGATAATAGTGGGCATGTTTTATCATTAAAGAAGGCAGACGGAACAGATTTTGGATATTTTAAGATAATGGATAATAAACTTTATGTAGCCAAGAAGTTAGATTTGGATAAGAATATATACACATTAGAGATAGAGGTAAAAGATGGTGAATTAAGTTATAGCTCAAGGTTTGAGTTTTATGTTAAAAAAGAGGGTTCAGAAACAGCAACAGAAAGTATAACTGGTATGAACAAAGTGTTGTCTGCATATCCTACACCTGTTTTGGATAAATTAATAATTACACTTGATAATGATTTTGTTGGACAAATAAAAACAGATATATTCAATATTAATGGTGTTCTTAAAATTAGCAGAACTGATTTAAAGAGTGATCATGAACATTTAATTGAGGTAAATATGTTTGGCCTGATATCAGGAACTTATATAGCCCGTATTACCTCTGGAAATCAAGTAAACACAATAAAATTAGTTAAAAAGTAAAATTAAGTGATGGTACGCGCTTTACAATAAATTAACCAATGTCTTTTCGGTATTGTAATAGCTCGTACCTCACAACAGTTTATTCTTAGACTCAAACAATTGTGTAGCGTATTTATTGCTGAAACTAAGTATAAGAATCGTTATTCCTGTTGCATATATAACATCGGATTGAATTATTACTCAAATGTGTAGTGATACACTATATATACATATGCGTAAATACGTATTGTGTATTGCTATTTTGTTATCTTTAGACGATAAAACCTAAACTTAATGATAAAGGAGGAGTAATGTTTAAACCTAATTTTTTAGTGACAATTCTGTTATTTATAAGCAGTGCTATTGGATTATCGCAAACTACTGATAGTGCCATTCTAACCACCTTATTTGGATCTGTAGATGATTCGGGTACATCATTCATACGTAAGTTAAACAGTGATGAGAAAGAGTATTCTGATGATGAAAAGATAACCTTCAATATAGTCTTTAAGAAAGATTTTAAGCTTGATAATCAGGATGTAGTAATAGTAGCTGTAAAGGCTGTTTGTGGGTACGAAATGGGTTATAACATAGGATACAGTAATCTCTACTTTCTCAATAACAATAATGGTAAGTTATCTCTGTTATGCTCTATTATTACTCCGGAAGTAGGTCCTATTCAGGATGCAGGAGGTTTTACAATTGTTGATATAGGAGGTGGACATAAAGCATTGGTATCGTATATTGAGAGTACAGGTAACGGTCATTACGAAAAAACAACATATATAACACATATCAGAAAAGAGGCATTATCTGGTATATTGAGTATATATTCTGAGTATGATAACTCAATGTGGGTTGCAGGAGGATCTGATGAGGAGTGTACAGCAGAAATGCATCAGGCAACATATGAATTCTTAAAAGGTGTTTCTGAGATAAACGATATTAAAATAACCAGAATTGATTTCGGGTTTTATAAAGGTTGCAAAAGAAAATACAAAAAGAGTGAGACTATAGAATTATATGAGTTTAAGGATGGACAGTATAAATTGAAAAGAACAAAGACCAGAGAGTTAAATTAATTCTATAGTGTTTTTGTATAAGGTATTTAAAATAAAGTATAATATGCATAAAGTTCCGGGACTATTTATTATAGTACTGATGCTGATTGTAGCATCATGTACATCGCAACCAGAGGATTGTAAGACATTGTTGTCTGAGAAAACAAATGTAAGTAACATTCTTAATAACAGAGAAGAGTTTGCTGGGAAAATAAAGAGAGTAATAACCTGTGAGTATAATGATACAGAAATAGATGTATTATTGAGTGGTGATGGTATGATAATAGATTATCTTTTTACTCTTTTTGAAGAGATGGAGAGACAATCGGAATCAGATATAGCTGTTTCATACAGTGAAATAAAGCAGTTAATAGATGAGGTAATGGATAGTGAAGAAGCCGGTGTTGGGGAATCTATAGCGGAGGCTTATTCTGAAATAATGGATAGATATGCAGAGCTGGCTACATGGGACGAAGACATCAAACTGCTTAAAGAGATGAATTTTACAGAGTATGATATAGATTTTATTAAACTGATAATTGAGCGGAGTGGAGATAGTAAAATAACATACGAGCAGGTATTTAATATATTGAACTCTTATTATAATACAAATAATATTATGGAGTGCCCTATGCCCAGTTATTATGATAGACTTCATCTTCCTCACGGGTTGGATGGCTATTTTCATTTAGGTGAGGGGCTGGAGTGTTCAAAAATATCAAACAGACCAGCTTTGGTATATTTTACAGGTCATACTTCTTTAAATTCACGAGAATTTGAACATAGTGTAATGTCAGATAGTGAGGTGCTTAAGCTTTTGAGTCAGAAGTATGTGATTATTGAGTTGTTTGTTGATGATAAAAGCAAGGTACTTCCGGAACACTATATCTGTTATGATAATAAGAGTGATACAGCAAGACATTTAGGTGAGATTAATAAAATGATTCAGGAAAAGGTGTTTAACAGTAATGTTCAGCCAGCCTTATATATAATGGGTTCTAATAACACAGTTTATGGAGAGCCGTATTTTTATGATCTATCAATAGATAATTTTAAAAAGTTCCTGACCAATGGTCTTGATAACTATTATAGTAAAATTGAAGAATAAGTGAATAGTGAAAAATTTAGAATATAATAACCTGCTAACTAAATAAGAACAAAGAATATATGACAGATAAAGAGATACAGAAAGAGTGGTATGAAGGAGGAGAGAATTATACTACTGCAATTAATGAGATGGTTGAGTTTGGCGAGAAAAATGGTTGGGATAACTGGAAAGGTGAAGAACCTACAGATAACAGATCGCACTTAGCTGATTCAGTTATAGAGAAGTTAAGAGAGGCTAATAATAATGGTACAGTAGATAGCTTCAGAGAGCAGTATCCCCCATCGCACTCACCACTGATTAAGTATTTTGAAGATAAAGGACAGAGTATTGAGCAGTTGTTCTTTATTGAGGATGAAAAGATTGTATTTATTGTAGGTGCATCATATGAAGAGAGACAGGTTTATCTGCTTGACAACAAAACTCTAATAAAATTAGATAATTCGATACAGGCTATCGGAAAATCTATGCGTAATAATATATTTGCGGTAAAAGTTGCAGGAACAATTGTTACTACCAAAGGTTGGCAAGGTGAAACTATTGAGGTATTTAATATTGATGAGATAGATGAATATGGAATGACCATAATGACTCCTTTTAACGATGGAGAAAGGGTATTGTGTGTAACTACTGAGGGGACGTTTATTGTTTCAAAAGGTACTATAAAAATGATTAATCCTATACCAGATCCCAACGATGATGAGTGGGAACCATATGTGTCTATGGAGAATGGTACACTATCTAATGATAACAGATATATTGTTGTTGGAGATCAGAGTGTGAATCATAGAATATTAACTGCTGATGGCGAGCAGATAGGAGAGATTGGACCACAATCGTCGTATCCGCACTTCTGCCTGTTCTCTGCAGATGATGAACAGTTGATATCAAACTCATGCCATTTCTATAACGGAATGACTATTGGAGTAAACTCCAGTGAGTTTCATGGTCTTGAAGTAGATGAGTACGATGAGGATGGCGATTATATTGTTATTGATGATGGTATGAGAGTGTATGTTGGCTTGGCAACGAAAGATTACTACATTCTTGGTGATGCATATGGTTATATAAGAGCCTGTAATAAAGAGGGGCGATGTATTTGGCGTCACTTTCTGGGATCAACTATTGGAGGCATAGCTATATCAGACGATGAAAAGACCTTATGGGTTGGTTCATGTACCGGAATTATTCATAAATTAAGACTTGGTGGTGGACACAGGGATACACATACCATAGGTAGCGGAGATCACTATGAAGATTTTAGACTCATTTTATGGAAAGGAGAGGATAAAGAACTTTGGTGGTAGGATTGTAATTAGTGTGCTGGTGTGATATATACCCAGATGTGAAATAGTGATTGTAATTCTGTTTAAGGTTTTGTATCTTGTTGTTAGATAACTGATTCGTGAATTATGTTGATTGTCTATACAGATTACAGGAATATTAATAGTATTCGGGTTCTGTAATAATCCCGAATCCCAAACTAATAAAAACAGCGATTATGAAAAAAAGTATTGTAACAGGTTTGTATCAGTTAAAAAGCCACAACCACAGAGTTAGCAAGCATAGTTTTATTAAACTTATTGTTGTATTTAACTTGTTAATTATCTCTTTGTTATTCGGTTGCTCAAAGAGTGATTCAGGTGGTAATAATATACCTAAGGAGGGACAGATTATTGGTTATAGTTCTGATAAATGTGTTTGTTGTCAGGGATGGATTATTCAGATTGAGAGTAGTACAATAAAGGTGTTAAACCTGCCTGAAGAGAGTAGAATTAATGAGTTAGTGAAAACGAAAGGTTATCCTATACCAATTAAATTTAAGTATGAAGAGGAGAGCGGAGATTGTAGCAATCAGTATAAGAGAGTTACAATGGTTGAGGTTCTTGAATGATTAATTTAGTGTGTGAGTATGAAATATTTTGCAGGGAAGTTTAAGTGTGATAAAAAACATGCTGAGATATCATCGTCTATAAATGCTATTGTATATGAGCCATCATACGATATCTTTATATTTCCGTTTTGTCTTTTTAACAAACAGTTCTATTCAAGATTGATTAGATATAAAAATAGGATATTCACAGGAGAGGTAAAGGGGAGTAATTTTAATCTTTTTAAACATATTAGATACGGATCAGCAAGTACTATAAGAGAGATAAATATTAAGGGAAAGATAGAAGATAAAGATTGTAAAAGTATTATTCACTATGAGTTTCATGCACCAATTTATGAGATAGTTATAGAGATTATTGTAACCATTGCAGTAATAGTAGGGTACTTTTATAAGGGGATATCAGTGTTTGTTATTATTCCTTTTTTTCTGTTCATTAGCAGGCTATATTTAACATTAAAGTATCTACTTATTATAAGAATAAGAATTAGCAGAGTTAGATAAATAATATATTACTATTTGTAATAGTTAGAGTTTAATTAATGGAACCAACAAATATATATATAGTAGTTTTTGTTTTTGCATTTATAGTGTTTATTATAAGAGTAAGTAAGGCTTATAAGAAAGGAAAAGTATCAAGAGATAAATTCAGAAAAGAGGCTGAGGAATACGCTGATATGAGAGCACCTTTTTGTTCAGCAGCTGATTTCAAAAGTCAGACAGTGGTAAATCAGAACTCCTTTTCTGATGTTAACGTAGGTACAACCAAAACTAACCTTACAGTGATATCCGAATTTGCAGGTGTCGCGGAGTATATATGGGATGGTAAAACATTGTCTGAATTTGCAGGATCTCATATTGCAACGTTTGACGGAACCAATATCTCTGAGTTTGCAGGAACGCATAAATACAAGTGGCATAATAATATATTATCGGCATATGCTGGGGCTAATTTATACACTGCATCAAACGGAACAGTATCAAGATTTGCAGGAGAGGCAATATACATATTTAGCAATAGAGAGGTATCCATATTTGCCGGGTCTAAAGTGCTATCAATTAAAGGTGACATTCCTGTTCCTATACCAATAATTATTGTTATTGTAGAAGGGCTAATGAGAAAGTAGATGCTGTGGGTGGAGGTTCTGACATAAACATATATAATAATATTGATGATTTTCTTTTGTTAAAGGGATTTCCTCTCTCTAACTATGGTGATTTTTGTATTATCAGGTTTGAGGATTATCCTAAGTTAGCAGAGAGTTTAGGTTCAATGCCTTATTTATCAAACTATTTTGAGATATCTATCTCTATAGGTTATGATGTTACAGTAACGGTAAATAACCATACTGTTAATGTAAAAGACAACAATCTTGTTTTTGTCTCACCACGCCAGATTGCGAATTGGCAATCACATGAAGGGGTAAAATTCCCATCAGCGGAGTCTATAAGTTTTATGGTTATATTTAAACCAGATTTTCTGCCTTTTGCTAAAGATGCTTATGATGTATATAAGGCTTTTCCATATTTTAATCATAACTCGCTTCCGGTTTATAGCCTGACGGCTGAGTTAAAACAGAGTCTGCTTGATTATCTGTTTAAGATATACGATGAGTATAAACGTAATAATGAGGATAGTATTGAATTTATAAGAAGTTATCTTACATTGTTCTTATTATCTGCAAAACGAGAGTTAAGCTTTAGTGAACGATTCTGCCCGTACCGTAATCGTGCCGAGGAGATTACATTTAATTTCGAGAATATGGTAAAACATATGGAACATAAGAATAGACCAATTGGCTATTATGCAGAGAGGTTAAGTATAAGTTCCGTATATCTGTCGGAGTGTGTTAAGAGAACAACAAATAAAACAGCTAAGCAGATAATTGATGACTATTTTATAATGGAGGCAAAATCGCTGCTTAAACACTCAAACAGAACTATATCTGAGATAGCTTATGATTTAGGGTTTGTAGATGATTCTTATTTTGTTAAGTACTTTAAGAGACAGGTAGGCTTTACTCCAAAACGATTCAGAGATAATCTTTGATTGGTAATAGTGTCATATAATATATTACCATTTTTACATCAAAAAGCACCTGTTATAGATGTTTTTATGAATCTATCTTTGTATCAGATATTAATTGTAAAAATTTATAGCGATGGGAAAAGTTGTTAAGTTCAGTGTGACAGGAGATGAAGATGTTCTAAAGATTGTTGATGAGCCAATTGTAAAACCAGCAAGAGGTGAGGTTCTTATTGATGTTCGTGCTATTGGTCTTAATCGTTCAGAGATTATGTTTAGACAAGGGTACTATATACAGCAGCCAGAGTTTCCCTCTAGAATTGGTTACGAGGCATCTGGTATTATTACTGCCATAGGTGAAGGAGTTAAGAACTGGAAGGTAGGAGACAAGGTTGGCACACTACCTATGATAAGTATGAGTAAGTATGGTGTTTGGGCAGATTATGCAGTAGTGCCCGAATATGCAATTGTAAGATCGCCTGATAATTTGAGTTTTGCTGAGTCTGCAGCAATATGGATTGCTTATACAACAGCATGGGGCGGATTAATTGATATTGGTAATATTAAGAGTGGCGACTACGTATTAATTACAGCAGCGGCAGGTGGACCAGGAATGGCAGCTATTCAGATTGCTCGCAGAATAGGAGCTATTCCAATAGTTACTTTGCGTAATGCGGAATTACGCAATGAGTTATTCAGATCCGGAGCTGAGCATGTTATTATTACAGATGAGGAGAAAACAGATCGTAGAATAAAACATATTACTGGAGGTAAGGGTGTAAAGGTTGTGTTTGATTGTATTGCCGGATCTGGTATTGATACTCTAGCAGCATCGGCATCGTTTGGGGGCACAATAGTTGTATATGGTATGTTATCGCCTGAATCAACACCATTTCCAATGTATGCAGCTTTTGAGAAAGGCCTTACTGTACGTGGGTATACAATTACTGAGATACTTAATGATAAAGACAGATGGGCAAGAGCCTATTATGATCTTACAACAGGGTTTAATGATGGAACATTGGCGCCAAATATTACAGTTAAATCCGGAATTGATAATATAAAGGATGCTTTAAGATATATAGAGTCGGGTAATAAGCTTGGTAAGGTTGTTATTGAGTTATAAATACTATATTCATATAGTGTGTAAACCATAAGTTTAAAGATCAGTGAAATTATTCGGTTTATATATTGTGTATCTATATATTGGTATTTGATTAATAATTAATCTATAATATAACATGTAATTTGAATATACGTATCTGTAAGTATAATAGTAATTTATATGTTATGTTTGAAAAGATATATAAACCAGAATCTGTTAAAGGGGTAACTCAAAAAAGAGATGACAGAGTAAAGCATGGCAAACAACGGGCAGTAATTAAAGATAATCGTCAGGAATATAAGCGAATACTGAATTTAAATAATAATATTGGGCATAGAGGTGCTGAAAAACAATTTATATCAGGTATAAGTACTACTGATACAAGCTTAAGGGTTATGTTTAGAGATTACCATACACATTTAAACCCTGGAGAGAAGCAGGCAATAGTGAATTATCTTAGTTCTGTTTATGATGAGAACATTACTGTTGTAAAAAGTAAGCCTGATATAACTATACATTCTGGAGTGTCAAATATTGATGATGTTAGCTATAATGATTTTAATAACAGGGATCATATAGGTTATAACTCTCTTATATATGGCTCGGTTAATGCCTTTGATATATCTGATATTCTGAATACAGAGAGTGACAGTGTGAAGATACTTAAAGCTGGTAATGGCAGGGGAGTAGATATTGTCATTATGCAATAATTAGTGTTAAGCAGTTCTTTAGTCTGTTATTTTTATATGCGAAACTTTACTATATTTACAAGGGTTAATGTAATATGCTACTATAGATAATGAAAATAATAAAAGAATTCAGAGAGTTTGCTGTAAAGGGGAATATGATTGATATGGCAATAGGACTAATTATTGCTAAAGGATTTAATTCAGTTGTATCGTCGTTGGTAGATGATATAATTATGCCATTGTTATCGCCAATTATCGGAAATCAGGATATTAGTGAGCTTAGTTTTGTTATTTATGAGGAGGTAAAGGATGCTGAGACAGGAAAGATAATTCAGGATTTAGTGGCTGTAAATTATGGTGAGTTTATACAACTATTCATTGATTTCGTTATAATTGCATGGGTTGCCTTTTTTGTTGTAAGATTATTAAACAGATATAAACGCAAAGCAGATGATGAAAAAGATAAAACAGTAACAACACCAAAAGATATTGAGTTGCTTTCAGAGATAAGAGATCTGCTTAAGGAGAAAAAGAAAGATAAATAGTATCAGGTATCTATATATAACAGAGAGACTCTTCACGAACATCTCTGTTATTTTATATTAACAACATTTACTCTTATAACCCATCCGAATGAGGTTTGAGTGGATACGCCACAATCATACACATAAGCAGATATCTTTTTTAGATCTGTTATATTATTTCGTGTATCTATATTTATAATAAAGTCGGGTATTGTATCTTTGTTATAATCTATTGTATCGTTTATTACATTTGGTATATTACCATGCCAATCAATTTGTACAAAACCAAGCATACGCTCTTTTATAAGACCATTAAAAACCGGACGGTGTATATATATTGTACGGTTACTCTTTTTTACTGAATCGATTATCTCTCCACCTGTATACATAGGATGTATCTTCATAAATGGTGCTTTTGACAAACCTTCAGAAATAGTTCTCAGACCCGGGAATAGTATCAGGATAAGTATCAGAGCGATAGCTGCCCATATAGTGCCTAAAGTATATTTTATATATCTCATCATTAGTTATTTATTGGATTATATTCCCCATGTTGCCATAAACAGCGCATGTTTATTATCATCTTTTTTATTGCTATTAAGTTCAGACCAGTTCTTTAACCTGTCATGTTCTGTGCATAAGGTTGGCGAGAAATATGTTCTGTTATATATTGTGGTACCAGTTAATACAGATTCTGTTGTTGATAGATTGATAGTACTATTTTTATTATCAAATGTATAATTAAATCCTGTTATTACAAGGACAGTAATAGTAGTTATAGATACTCTTATAGTTGTATTGATAGTGTATTGCATATATTTTAGTATTAAGATGTTAGTTTATAATAAGGGTAAGAATCTTAGATAATCCGTTTTGTATTGATCCTGATGCGAATATTGCCATAAACAGGAAGGATATAAATATGAATAGATTTCGGGAGAGATCAATAAGTTTTCCTGCCTCAAAGCCACGTATTGAGAACTGTATTGCACCCTGCCTGCATGTATCAATACATTGCCCGCATTTACTGCAAAGTAATGATGCTCTGCCTGCTTTAACATCATCTGGCGTAAGTGCTGATAGTTTACACGTCTTAACACATTTCATGCACATGGTGCACCTCTTTGTATCTATCTTTACAGTAAAAGCACTAATTTTATTTGATAATGAGTTTAATGCACCAAGAGGACATAGTGAGGTACACTGTGTGCGTTTTTTTGTTAGCAGAGGCAATATAATTACAAGCATAGCAAACAGTGAGAAGAATATAACTGCTTTTATTGCTGATTCAGCAGATGTTACAGCCTCAAATTCAGTAACGGCCTTAAACGGACATATCCAATCGCAATATGTTGGAACAAGTGTTAATGATGCAGAGATTACTACAACAAATAGTACGGCAAAAGGCATCCATCGCCAAATGGTATCTATTCTTTTTATAACAGGTTTTTTTATTAAACGCGAGAAGCCATCGTCCCATCCTCCATAGAAACATCCCCAACTACAGAAACCACGACCCATTACAATAGTTGCAACACCCCATAGCACAAGCATTGTAGATATGTTAGCGAAGCCGTTTAGTATAGATCCGGGAAATATTATTGACTCAGTAAGAGCTGCAGGAACAATCATCATAGGTATTACTAAATGGCAAAATGGTACATTACACTCAATAATGTCTGCCTGATTAAATGTCATTGCTCCTCTGTATTCAAACATATTTGTAATGAATGAGAATGATAGGAATATTGCAAATACAATGAATACAACAGATCTGTATAGATCTGTTTTCCCTTTGTAATGCATTAAGAAGAAACATGTATTAAGAAATATAAAAGTTATTGTAAAGGCATATAATTCTGCATGCCCCTTAAAATTCAGGTCTCCTCCACTCATTAATACAAGCGTAATTAGCAACATGGGTAGTGAATATAGTATCGATCTCCATATGTTTCTTGTGGCTTTATAGTTGTTTAGTATATTATCCATTATAGTATTGATTTAATGATGGTTGTTACTCCTCTGAATAGATATATTGCTCCGGCAATAGCCGTTGCAAACATTGCTATGGTCTTTATTATCTGTCTGTTTTTTATCATGCTAAGTAGCGGAAGTGGCATAAACCATACAGATGTTCCGGTAAAGAACATTACGAAGACTAGAATACTAGCCGTAATGTTGTTTTGTGATGCAGAGTTTGTTACAGCAATTAGCATTGCAGGGCAAAAGCTTAAACTGCTGATTATACCTAATGATACAGGTATAAGAAATTTCTTCTCTATTCCTGATGTTATACTTAACGGACAACCTCGCTTTTTACCTTTATCAATTGCATAAACAATCAGTAGTACAGAGAATATAATATAGAATGTTCCAAGAATGTATGGTCTGAATGTTGATTCGCCAAACAGTGCCTGACCCAGATACCATGCTACAGCTCCCAGAATTATATATACCAATAGTCTAGAGAGAAGAAACAGACTTAATCCGGCAGATACCCTTTTTGAGCTGGTGTTTCCTGATACAAAATATGGAACAAGTGTCATACCACAAGTTGCAAGACATGCAGAGCCTGTTGTTAATCCTAATATAAACGATTCTGTCATTTTTAATCTGATGTTTTTAATTCTCTGCAAAGCTATCTTATAGCTATTTTTGTGACAAAATAATGGGTTGTATATCAGGGATTAGTGGTAAGTGGTTAAGCTGTCTGGGATGAATAGCTATGTTTAGGGAAGTATGGTTGCGTGATATTGAGTTATGGACAGTATTGTTGTACTGATAATTGATAATATGACTATCAATTATAGTATACTTACAATAAACTGAGATAGTGTAATTGGATGTGTTGAATGTAATGTTGTACTTAGTTGTATCTTATATATGAACCGGATATATTGTGGCGAAATATGGAGGAATATTCGTATTTACTTGCTGCAACTGTTATGGATTAACTGTAATATAGATGTACCATTCTTTCTTGAGACAGGTACCTCTTCGTTGCTCTGTTTTATCTTTAGCTTCAGGTTCTGAGAGTTACCTCTGTACGACTCAATATTGTTTGTATTTACAATATAACCCTTATGACATCGTATAAATTGCGATAGCTCATTAAGGTCATCCTCTGCACTCTTAAGAGTTGCTCTTATCATCTCAGATTTAATATTGTTGTTATCTGTATATACTATATTAATATAGTTATCAGACGATGTGAGATAGAGTATCTTATTAGCTGGACATGTAAAGTTATGCTTAGGGTTTTCAGCATTAATAGTTATAGTAGTCTGTAACTCTTCAGAAGATTCTATATTGATATTACTGTCTATTAATCTGTTTCTGAGCGATCTGTTATATTCAATAATAATCTGAATAGATACCGGAATACTACCAATTACTATTGCAATAAGTATATATAGAGATAGTACATATAGACTAAAGGTCATATCGAATATGGTAAGTATATATATGTAGTTTACAACACCTATTGTTGCAGCAATTGTTGCAGCCCATACAATCTCTCTACCCATATTCCATTTTTTTGGTGTAAAGACTGGTTCTATTACAAAATAGAATATTAACAGAACAGCAGATGTTACCAAACCCAATCCTAATGCAACTATAATTATTTTACTTAATGAAAGAACATTCAGATTTAGTGGCTGAAATATTACTAGAAATGCGAATATAAACAGACCAAACAGAGCCGATATACGTATACATCGTCTCTTCTCCTTGCGGAACTCATATGGCGTTTTAAGTATATTCATAACTATATTTGCAAAGGTATTATATAATGATGAATTTTAAAACTGTTGATTTTGTATATATATGTTTGACTACGGATAGGTTGATATGGTTATGTTTAAAGATATGTGAGATTAAATCATGTTTCTTCAGGTAAGTGAAAGGAGATAATAACCAGAAGAAACATGAACAGACTATCTGTTTAGCCACTCCTTAAATTCCTTAACACGCTCGCGGCTTACAACTATATCGTTGCTTGTAGTAGGATTTAACTCAAGTTTAAGTCGGCTGTTAAACCAACTGCTAATTTTGGTTATGTTATTTATGTTCACAATATATCTGCGGTTTATTCTAAAGAACATATCGCTGTCCAGTTGTGTATCCAGCTCTGTAATGGTATTATCTACCGGATGTTTTGTATCAGAGGTAATTGCAAATACTATACCTTCGTCGTATATTAAATATGCAACGTCAGAGGCGTTTATAGTGCGGTATTTATCGCCTGTTTTTACAAGAAACCTCTTTTTTACAGTCTTCCTTGTTTGACTCAGAATCTCTTTAATAATACTCTGGTTTGGTATAGTGAAAAGATTGCTAAACTGCTTGAATTTGTTAAGTACCCTCTTTATATCTTCTCTGTCGTAGGGTTTTACTATGTAATCTATACTATTAAATCTGAACGATTTAAGAGCATACTCACTGTAGGCTGTGGTGAATATAACAGGACACTTTATATCTACCTCCTCATATATCTCAAAGCAGTTACCATCACTAAGTGCAATATCCTGAAATATAAGATTAGGATGTTCATTGTTTCTGAACCACTCAATTGAGCTCTCAACAGATGATAGTATTGCCACAATATTAATGGTATTATCTATTTCTGTTATTAGTTGTTTGAGTCTGTTTGCTGTATGGTATTCGTCTTCAATTATTAATACGTTCATAATCTGTTTTTCTTAGTATAGGAACTTTTACAGTAAACATATTGTCATACTCAGTTACTGTTACCTCACGCATTGTGATAAGATCATATCGTTTTCTAATATTTAATAAGCCCTTTCCTGTAGACGTACTTTGGGTGTCTTTGCGTTGTATACGGTTTTCAATAATAATGTAGTTGTTGTTATTGCTTAAACTCACTACCAACGGATATTTTTCGGATAGTTTGTTGTGTTGCACAGCGTTCTCGATTAGCATCTGTAGTGTTGCCGGCGGAATATAACTGTTTTTGATGATATCTCTGTTTATATTGTTTTCAAGAACAATAGCAGAGTTAAATCTGGTTTTTAACAAAAAAAAGTAGTCATTAACAATTGTAAGCTCTTCATTAAGCGGAACCAGTTTATTCTCATTTTGCTCTATAATATAACGTAGTGTTTTAGATAGTTTTACAATGAAATCTGAAGCCAGATCAGGATTTGTATGAACAATACCTGACAATACGCTAAGACTGTTGAACAGAAAATGAGGTTCTATCTGTGCCTTTAACGACATATATTGTGCAATGGCATTCTCTTTTTCCAATTTTTCGGTCTTTATTATATGTTCCTTTATTGTAAGGTTCTTCTCCATATATATATTTATGCCATAAGTAATAAGGTAAAACATTAACAGGCTCATTGTTAGTTCCGGATTGAAATAGTTTATGTTTTCCCAACTATAAGCCCTGTCAAACACATTTATATCTATCCACCTGTATGTTCTATTAGTGAACAGGGATGTTGCGTAGCCAATAAGCATATTTATTATTAGTGCTATAATCTGGTTTTTACCTCTTAGTTTGTTGTATATAAATTCTGCAAAGTACCACACAAACATCCATAAAGTGATAAAGAATGTTGAGAAGATGAACCCTCTGTAAGTAAAATTAGTGAAAACATCAAAGCTGTAATCAAAACCCTTTATCATTAGATGTATTGCATAAATGATAGTAAAACGTAACAGAAACTTCTTTATTGGTGTATTAACCATTATCAGTACTTGTATTTTAGTTGAGTAATATATCATACTAAGTTAATAATAATGACCCTACAATTACAAATATCTGTTTTGTTTATACCAATTGATAGCTTTATTTATTGAGCTGTTTATATTTGTATGCTTTAGCCTTAGTTCTGCAACTGCTTTGTTGTTCGTAAAGTAATTATCCAAACAGAGTAGTTTCCTGTTTACGCTGTTAAGAGCTAATGAAGCTCCTGTAATATTCTCTAATATATCTGATATCAATGCAACAACTTTTAATAAAGCACTAGGTATTGGGATAAATAATTTTCTTTTGCTATTATGTTCTGCAACTATTTTAAAGAAATCTTTGTATGTAAGATTTGTACCAGATAGCATATATTTATCGCCATTCTTACCCATAGTAAGAGCATTAATAACAGCTTCTGCAGCAGAATCAACATCAATAAAGCTTTTACCTCCTGAAGGATAGAACACTATTCGTTTCTTTAAGCCGTACAATAATAGTGCACCACTTGACGGACCTGCATCTCTTTCGCCAATCATGAATGTTGGAGCTACTGTTACTGCATTAATTTTATTGTTTTCTGCCGCCTTAGTAACCATGTTCTGTGCAATGTACTTGCTGTAGGCATATCCAGAATCCTTAAGCCAAGGCATAAAATTGCTATCTTCATTACCAGGATTATCAATTGTTCCGTTTGTAAAACAGTTTGCAGTACTAACAAAAACAAGTCTTTTGGTATGGTATTTACTGCATAGCTCAATTATAAGTTCAGTGCTCTTAATATTAGCCTCTGTAAAGGCCTCTATTTTATTAGGAGTCTGTTTTGTACGAGCAGCACAATGTATTACATAATCGCACTTTTTTATCTGTTTTTCAAGATGATTGTAGTTTGTAATATTACCATAAACAAGTTCGTAATTTAAGTTTCTCAAACCTGTCATATTACATCCCTCTCTTACCATCGCAACTGCATGGTAATTGTTATTGGTTAATACTTTAATAACATTAGCTCCCAACAATCCGTTTGCCCCTGTAACTAAAACGCGTTTCTTACACATAATTTATCTGTTTTTGTGGTTTAATCTCTTTAAGTAAGCTTCTACGAAATATATTTAATCGTAGTTGAGCAGGAAAATATCTAAAGAACATCCAGCTTAATTTACCTGACACTCCTGGTATTATAAGAGATTTACCTTTGAGAATTTTTTTAATACAGATTGCAGCCACCTGATCTGGAGAAAGTATTGTTGCTTTAACAAAAGAACTATATTGATCTATACGTTCTGATACATCAGGGTTCGTAGCCATACCGCCCGGATGTGCTACACTAACTGTTATATTGTACTCCTTAAGCTCTGTATTTAACCCGCGCGAGAATGAGTATACAAATGCTTTAGATGCCGGATATACAGTTTTAAAGGGCATTGGACCAAATGATGCCAGACTGGCAATATTTAATATATAAGCCTTCTCTTGTTTCTTTAAACATGGTAACAGGTTTCGGGTTAACATAACCAGTGCTCTGATATTCAGAAATATTATATTGTCTATATAACTCTCTGTGGCATCGGCAAAGCGTTTTGTACCGCCCGTTCCTGCATTGTTTATAAGCATATCTACATGATAGTTCTTAGATATCCATTCAGATAGCTTGGTAATATTATTATCCTCTGTAAGGTCGGTCTCATACCCTACTGCATGAATACTATGCTTCTTGGTCAGGGTATAAGCTAATTTGTGTACCCCCTCATTAGGTAATGACACCAATATTAAGTCGCGACCACGTTTTGCACACTCTGCAGCCATTGATTTTCCTAATCCCTGACTTGCGCCTGTTATCACTGTATATCTGTTTTCTGTTTTCATCTGTTTATAATTGTTTTTTATTCGTCAGACTGAACTTCGCATAATAATCATTCCTGTGTGTGAATTACTATTCTCATGCTCGTTTCATCTTACTATTATTGTTTTATGACTATTCTGTTATAGAATCTCTCTTTGATCTTTTATTGAATGCTATCTTTACCAGATAGTAGCCAACTACTGCAGATACTATTCCGGTAACTATACCGCCTGCAATTAATGATATGTATACATCGGCTCCTGCACTGAATATGGTTTTTACATAATCAAAACCTAATCTGTCCGGAAGGGTGAAATTTGTCTGAATATTCAGAATCTTTTTGCCCAACCAAAAGTTGAATGCAAATATGAATGCACCTGTTGCAATGTTTGTATTGAATACCCCAATGCAGGCAGCTTTTTTATTAACCTTTATTATTGCTGATATAGTTAATGATACAACCATTTGAAATCCTGGGATAGGCATCATTCCAATAAATGAACCAAGTGCAAAACCTTTTGCTATCTTTTCAGGATTATCTTTTAGAGCAAATACTCCTTTGAATATCTTTATAGGATTCTTTATGCGTTTCATTACGTATAGTTTTAGTCTTTATACATCTAACTTATAGGTTGCTACTTATTTGGCAGCTAACATCTTATCAGGTTTAAGCTCTGATAATTCCCTTAATTTGGCGAATGATTTTATAAACATATGTTGCAAAATAGGATCTTGAATAAACCTTGGCAGCATTGGTTTACTGAATGATATAGAACGGAATTCAACTAGTGTCTTACCAGCTCTTGTAGGAAAGAGATGCCATAAACCTTTAAAGTTCTCCTGTCTTTGCACCCCGTCTTTATGTTCTATATATTCAGGTACAGAATTCATATCAATGGTTGTCTTTCCACTGTTTTTACTAACACGGTATTTGGTAATTAAATCCTGTTGTTTTAGTGGCTTTGGAATATTATACACTGTGTGTGTTATCCATTGGTTATCTGTTTTGTCATATATTTGGCACAACTTTATACCTGAATTCCATTTAGCAAGCTCAGATCGACTATTAAGATTTTTAATAATATTTGAATGTGTCGCTTTTATGGTGAAAATACTCCGCATCTCTCTTGTTTCAAGTGTGTCGCCAACACTTATCCATCTGTATTGTATAATTATTCCTTTACTGCTTTTTGCTGTTTTCCAACCTGAAACCGGTTTTTCTGTTTGAGCACTTACTGTGTTTATAACAATAAGCAGTGCTATTGCTGTTTTTAATATACTCTTCATAATCATGTCTTCATTAATTCTATTCTGCTTTACAATGAATTAAACAGATATAACTTGTTAATTATTAAGCCTGTTTACTGTAGATATCATGACATCTTACGGTGTAAAATTATGTTATGCTTAATGTATAGGAAATGATAAAGTTGTGAACTGTTGTATTACAATTTGAACTGTAATATGTAGTATTGAGTTGTATTATGATTTAAATGGATAGAACTATCAATATTATATTTGTTGTGTAAATCTGTAGTTTATTGTTATGTCAGATAGAAAAAAAGTATATTTTTGTTGCGAATAAATCTAAATTGTCGGTTATGAAGAAGTTATTTCTAGCACTATTTTTTGTTTCATTATTCGGAGCATTAAGTGCGCAAAATGTGCAGTTGCATTATGATATGGGTAAGGATAGAGAGCATCTTACTTCAACTGTTGAGTATTTTGGTGTAGATAAATATGGATCTACATTCTTTTTTATAGATATGGATTATAACGGAACTAAAAATGGTGTTTCTCTTTCGTATTGGGAGATTGCACGTACACTAAAGTTCTGGAAAGCACCTATTGAGGCTCATGTAGAGTATAATGGAGGTTTATTGGCTGCAAAAGACGGAACATTCGGAAATGCTTATCTTGCCGGAGTATCATATCCATTGCCAATTAAAGGTGGATCATATACTATTAAAGCACTTTATAAATATACTGAAGGTATTACTGATGGCGCCGATATGCAGATTACAGGAGTATGGTTTACGCCTCTGTTTAAAGGAAAAGTTACATTTAACGGATTCTTTGACATATGGTCGCAAGGTCTTGGTAATGATAACTCAAAATGGGTATTTATTGCAGAACCTCAAATATGGTTTAATGTAAGCAAACACTTTGCTGTAGGTAGTGAGATAGAGATAAGTAATAACTTTATTTATGGTAAAGACGGAATGCAGGTTATGCCTACTTTAGGTATTAAATATACATTGTAATAAAAACATAATATATTGATAGAGAGCTGCCATTTGGTAGCTCTCTCTGTATTAGAGATAATTTTATTATCTTTAATATGGGAACAGAGATATTTTAATATGATCAGAAGCCTATTTATATTCCTTATTTTATCGATATCTGTTTGTAGTGCACAGATAAAAACAATTAAAGATATCCCTTTTAATGTTGGTGAGAAACTATCGTTTAAGGCTTACTATAACTGGGGTTTTATATGGGTTAATGCCGGAAAGGTTAATTTCTCTGTTCACAGAAACAGTGATTCTACAATGTTACTTAAAAGTGAAGCACGTTCATTAACATCATATGATTGGTTGTTTAAAGTGCGTGATACATTTAAGGTTACTGTTACTGCAGATAGCTTAAAGCCATTAGAGTTTTATAGGAATACATATGAGGGAGGTTACTGGGTAAAGAATCAGTTTGAGTTTGATTATGCTAATTACCTTATCCGTTGCCAGCTTAATAACTCAAAAATTAGTAGCAATACTAAAAGTATTGGATATAAAAAGGGTGTTAGAGATGTGTTATCGTCGGTATATTTTGCGAGGACAATTGATTTTTCGGGATATAATATTGACGATAAGATACGTTTGCCAATGATTGTTGACGGAAAGATATATCCACTATATATTCGTTATCACGGAAAGGAGAGGGTAAAGTTACCAGGTGGCAGGTTTTACGACGCAATAAAATTTACTGCAATATTAATTCCCGGAACAATATTTAAAGGGGGAGAGGATTTAACTGTTTGGGTAACTAATGACAACAGACGTGTGCCTTTAATGGTTGAGAGTAAGATACTTGTTGGCTCAGTAAAAGCAGTAATAAATCCGTTTTAAGCATCCGGTTACTCTATTTTATAGTGATCTTATCTCCCATAAACTTAGGCTCTTTACCAAATATAATATCAATAAACATCTTTACTCTTGCAAGCTTTTCACGTATTCTGATCCAGAAGCCATAGTTCCTGCTTACATCTTTTGCATTGTATCCTATTGCATTAATTCCGTTTTTAGATGCTATATATACTGCTCTTTGATTATGAAATTTTTGTGAAATGATGGTTATGCTCTCTTGTCCGAATATCTCTTTGCTTCTTATTACAGAGTCTAGTGTACGAAAGCCGGCATAGTCAAGAAATATTCTGCCTGCAGGAATACCTCTATTTACAAGATCACTTTTTATTGCGGTTGGTTCATCATATGACTTTGAACTATTATCGCCACTAACAAGTATATAGTCTATCTTTTTTGCTTTAAACAACTCTACTGCCGCATTAATTCTATATCTGTAGTATAGGTTTATATTTCCATTAGCTACATACTTTGCTGTACCAAGAAGCAGACCTACCCTGTTTTTAGGGATGCTCTTTACCGATGTATATACCTTATTTCTGGTTTTGTTTTTCACCAGATAATCTGCAGTAAATACAGATACACCTGCTATCAGAACTAATAGCAGGAATATCTTAAATAATTTTTTAATAGACTTTTTCACTTAATAATATTGTAATAGAGATCACTTTATACTACGATTTTCTCTTTATCTCTTTTATATCGCTTCGTTTTATATAACCACCAGCCTTCTCGCCATTGCGATAAACAAATATTTTAACTCTGTCTTTTTCAATCTGCCTGATAATGCACTTTATCTCTTTTCCCTCTTTGGTAATAATAGTATCCATCTTTTCTATATTACCATCCTTTATCTTCTTAAACTCATAATATCCAATATTATTATCAACAACCTCAATTACGGGTCTGCCTACAAAAAAACCAGTACCTATCATACATTTAATAAAGTATTCATTCCCCTTTTCAAGCTTTATTGGAGTTTTAACCTTAACCTCTGTTCTTGCCCAGATTATTGAGTCGTTGATATTGGTTACATTAACACTATTATAAGTATTATTTTCCATTCTGCATAAAGCTGTATCGCCAAGATTTACCTGATATGTTACAAGAAAACCTGCCCCTGACGGACGGTACAGATGAAGAACAGAGTAATTTGCAGTATCAGGTATGTTTGTAAGCTGCATATCTTTTATACCATTACTCTTTGTATCAATTATTTTTGCTACAATTCTATGACATGTGTTGTACTCGTCTGGCATGAAATGTTTTGTAATCTTAATTGCATCGCCACCAATTTTATGAGCCTCAATTCTTGCATGATCTATTACACCGCTGTACTTGCAATTTTCGCTTCCTCTACCATCAACCTTAACAACACCAAGCATTTCGTACTTTTCAGGCTCTTGTTCATATATACCATATACCCTTATATTATCTTTAGGCTTTGTTGCTTCTGTCGATTTACGTACATAGGTAGTAACTTTAGGAGAGCAACTGAAACATAGTATTAACGTTGTAACAATTGCCGATAAAATTTTTTTCATCTGTTTATTCTTTCTTTTTAATGGTCAGATGGAACTAGCACTTATATATTATTCTCAAATATGTGAATAACAACTTTTATGCTTGTTTCATGTGTCTAAATTTATTTCTTAAATATTGATATGTAACTTAGTCTTAAGGCTCAGCTAAATTATATGGTTATAAATTATATGTGCTGTTCGTAATCTTTTATCATCCGCTTCTCTTTTAACGTTATACATTCAGAGTATTTAGCGGTATGAAAGTCTATATAATCACCCTCTTCTATACTATTCCATAAGTCTTCATCAACTCTGTGTCTTTCATTGCCAACAATAATTGAATAACTGTTGAATGCGTTCATACTTTTATAGAACATAGAGTTCTCTTTTCTATCACTAACTCTTGTTCCCACAGAACTACCCGGCTCGTGATCAACCTTAAACTCTTTTCTTTTAACTCTTTTTGTTATAATAAGTTTTTTGCCAGAGTTTAGATCCTTTATAACTCTTCTGTTGATGAGGTATAGTATTAAAAAACCTAACAGGAATATTGATATTGCAACATATATGCCTATTATATCGGAATAATATACAGATATGATTAATGTAGATATTGATACTATCCAGGCCATTGTTCCTGCAAGATACCCTGATCTTAACTCATATTTCAGATATTTTATATCGCTGCTTGTAAGGCTGGCTGTTCTTTTTTCTCCGTTTCTCATTTTTAGGGGTTATTTGTTATGGCAAAAATATAAATATTCTACATTATATAACAGTGGGCAGTCCTTTATTTATAGACTGCCCAAATATTTGTTAATCCTCTTTAAACTTACTACCACGGAATGTTTTTACAGGGTTTCCTCTAACCAGATTGTTATGATTATCCCACGTATCTGTTTGCATCTGCGCCAACGTATTGTACTCAAGATCCTTTAATTTACTTAACAGTCTCTCTGTAGCCAACTGTTTATTCCTGAATTGCGATCTTGAGTCGCTTGCCACAACACTTATACCAGACTCTTTATGTACTGCTCTTACCGCCGATTCAGTTCGGTTAACGTGTTGTCCTCCCGGACCTGAGGCTCGCATTGTTTGATAATATATATTATCTGAACTGTACAGCTCTGTTTTATTGTCAACAAAGTATACCCCAATATACCAGTTTTTGCGCTTATGAAACTTTCTATAAGGACTCTGACCGATCCATAAAATAGTTCCAATCCACTCCTGTAGTAGTACTTTATCTATTCCGTTAATCCTTAATGTTGCTGAACTGAGCGTATGTGCTTCTGGCCCTTTCTCTCTGTTTATAGTCTCAGTATTGCCACCATTCTTCTCAGTAAATTTTATTATCTCTTTTACAACTCTGGCAACAACCCAACAACACTCTGCCGGACCTCTGCCTGATGATATCTGAATTATATTGTCCATCTGTTTATGCTTTATCCATTCTTACTATTTTTGGGTTGAACTCACCCAATATATCAACCTGTTTACTCTGTAGTTTTATAACCTCGGTAATATCTTTGTATGCCATAGGCGACTCTTCGGTAGATCCTCCAATTAGAGTTACTCCATTAGCTTTTAGCATACTCTTCATACTACTGCCTGATATACTCTCTTTAGCAGCGTGTCTGCTCATCTTTCTACCTGCTCCGTGTGATGCGGAGTTTAGTGATTCAGTATAACCCTTTCCTTTCACAATGTATCCGGGAGTTGCCATAGATCCGGGTATTATACCTGTATCATCTTTTCCGGCAGGTGTGGCTCCTTTACGATGAACTATTACAGATGTATTATCTATAAACTCTCTGCTTGCTAAATTGTGCACAGATGAGACTGTTTTAGTTGCCTTTATACCCAACGATTTAGATATACGTCTGTGTATCTCAGTATGAGATGCCTTTGCAAAGTCTATAGCCAAATTCATAGCAATCCAGTACTCTTGTCCCTCCTGACTGTTCAGATCTAACCAGGCTAGGTGTTTTGCCCCTTTTGGCAGAACACATGTTTCAATAGCTATCTCTGTATAGTGCGATGCAATATCGGCTCCTAACCCTCTTGACCCGGAGTGGGACAGGAGCGACAGATACTCTCCGGCAGGTATGTCAAACATATTATCATCCGATAGTTTTGTTATGCCAAACTCAACAAAATGATTGCCAGAACCCGATGTACCTAATTGTTTAGCTGCTTTAGATTTTAATCTCTTTAGCATATCTGTTTCATAAAACCTTTCATCGTCCAGAATACAACTATCGGGTGTTATATCGTTTATTACTCCGGTTCCAAAGAATGTATCACTCTTTAGTGTTGTCTTTATCTGGTGTTTATAACGGGTTATAAACTTGTCAGACTCTTCAAATACCGAGAGGTGCATCATACAACCTATATCCATACCAACACCAAAAGGAATTACAGCATTGTTTGTTGCAAGAACACCGCCAACAGGTAATCCATATCCCTGATGTGCATCCGGCATAAGTGCTCCTTTTACAGATATAGGAAGCTTCATTGCCAGATTCATCTGTTGCCATGCATTAGATGAAATTAACTCTCTTCCGCAGGTATAAAAAAGTGTGTTATTGCTGTTAAGGTCAAAATACCTTGTGTTATTATCTTCTGTATCAGGTGTAATTTCGTTATATAATTTACCCCATATATTGCAATTTTTATATGTTTCAGGTTTTGTAATAACCTGTTCTATTTTATCTAATATTTTGTTTTTTGTACTTCTTTTATAATGTTTTGAGGTTATATCTATTACCATACTTCTTGTTTTATCTTCTGTTATTCCGAGTTTAGAAAGATCTTTTCCTCGTAATTTATGATTGCCCATAATTATCAGTTATGTATAATTAAATATTATAAATACTGATCGTGTTGCATAATAAGTGAGATTAATAATCACAAACATATGAAACACAAACTGTATGAAAGTGTGATACACGAACAATGCGTGCACAATAAGATTACTTTACCTTATGTGGTATCTCCGGATAGTGAAATATCTCCGGCTAAACTGATATGTTAATTATATTCAATCATAATAAAGTCCTCCGTTTATAGGGTTAGGACTATAAATTTATCGGTGCAAAAGTATATATTTATTCTGTGTTTACAAGCAGATGCTTATAAAATTTGAGTGATTTACTTGTAAGGTCTTTGTTATGACAAGTTTACCATCCTGTCTTGAATATAGCCCTTGCTCCGTTAATACTGCACTTCTGATAATGACAGTAGGCTTTTGCTGCTCTCTCTTTAATCTGTTTATCTGATTCATTATTTATCCATCCGGTAAGTACGGCTTTTACTATGTAAGCCTCAGGTGCCATAAACTGTTTAGTCCATAATAGCGGGTATGCCTTTGCCATTCTTAATTGACTATCAAAATAGCTACTGCTCATACACGATAGAATAATAGCTTTTTTATTTGATGCTCCTTTCTCAAATATAGGATCTGTTTCGTATAATTTTTTATAAACATCTGAATCATCGGCAATATCCATCAGACCATTATGTCCAACAAAACCAACCAGATTAGCTCTGTTGTGTATACCAATAGTAACCTCCTTGCCATTGTGTTTTACTGTTAATATATCCGACTCTTTGCCAGAACATGATCTGATAAAATCTGACATTGCTTTATTTATATTCCTTCCTCTATAGGCATCAGCTACCAGATACGTGTTGGTTTTGATATGTTTAAATATTACCCTTTCTAGAATTATATCAGATATTCGGTACGATTTTATCATTACCCAATCTTTACTTCTTTTAAAATATGTTTTCATACCGTATGCACATCCCCAGTACAGATTGCTTGATGGTTTGTCTCCATCGCCTATCTTTTCAGGAACAGGTACTATTCCCTGATATTGGTTATCGCAAAGTGCAACTATTATATGTGCCGATTTAACCTCTTCTGCTAAAAGGTTGCCTGTATATATACAGATTAATACAACTATAAATAGTGATCTTATCATTTCTTAATATCTTTCAAATACAACTCTCTGTAGTCATTAATTATATCAATTAGCTTTGCTCTGTTTTCGAAGAAACTGTTTTTCTCTGATATATTTCTGAATATTGCGCCAAATATATAGCCTTGTGGAATTTCCTTGTCAGGGTATGGTTTTATACTTTTGGTTACCTCCAGAGTTATTTCTCCTTTGTCATCAATCTTACATTCATACTTTTCCGGAAATCTTTGAAAAAAAAGATTATCACGTTTCTTTATTTCAAGATGTATATTACCCAAACAATTTATATAACCTTTGTATAGTTTAGGGCATCGATACGAAAAATCCAGAGGATCATTAGAAGGTGGTATTTGTAATGGTGTACAGGTAACATAACCTTTCTTATCAACAATCCCATTAAAGGCTTCTGAGCTGTATGATTTGTAGTTACCAATAATTCTTTTTGCACTTAAGTTTAGGGTACGGTTACCTGTTAGTTCAAGATTTTTTGTTGCGATCTCTCTAAACTCTTTATTATGTTCAGTAAATATAGGAACCAGAAGTTTATATACAGATTGTTTAGTCTCTGATGCACTCTTTAATAGTGATAGATACTCTTTTCTTCTGTACCTGTTGTTCTTAATTTTATCTGCTTTATTTAGAAGTTTGTTATGCTTTTTTTCTAATGCAATCAACCTCTCTTGTTTCTTCAAATCAATATCGCTGAAACTTATCATAAATATTCTTAATGTTTGGGGATAATTCAGATTGGTTACAATACTACCAGTTTCCTCCGGCGCCTCCTCCTTTAACCTGTTTCTGATTATTAGCAAATTCAGCTCTCTGGTTTCTGAAATTACTGTATCTGTTTGAGTATACAGAATCTCTGTTAGATACTTTTGCAGCCTCTTTTAGTGAGAAGAATAACTTTTGTCCTAATGTAAGATGTTGAGACTGTCTTTTTTTTGCTCTCAGATATATGATTAAAGCAACTATACATAACATTAATATAGTTATAGTAGTGTATGTTATTATTGATATATAATTCATTATAATCTGTTTATGTTTATAAAAGTTTATGCAGGAAAATGTAGGTTTAATGCTTCGCCGGCAATAAGTATCCCTTCACTTATTCCCTCAGCAAATCTGCCTTCGTTAAAATGTTCAAATACAATATCTTTTATATCGTCCCAGAAATTTTTAGATGTAACCATATTTATTCCTGCATCACCTATAATGGAGAACTTTCTGTCGTTTATTGCCAGATACAGAAGCACGCCATTTCTGAATTCACTATTCTGCATATCAAGTTTATTAAATATATATGCAGCTCTGTCAAGCGGATCGCCTTTACAGTAGCTCTCTATATGAATTCTCACAATACCAGAGGTGTTTAGCTCAACCTCCTGTATTACTCTTGATATATCGTGTATCTCGTTATTAGAAAAAAATTGCTTTGGTATCATAAATATTTAATCTAATGTGATGTATGCTCTATGTATCAACCCATATAAAACAGTAATATTCTGTTTCAGAATTAATACAGAGATACATTTAAATCATTCCGTTACTATTCGGATTATTTAATCTACATAATTACTAAAAATAGTGATAACAGAATTAATAAAAGTCTTAAAAATTTGTAGATGTGTGATATTCTTATCTTACAAAATGTTTTTTGTAGATAAAATATAGGTCAGAATTGTTCTGTTGATCATAAAATAGTATATAATTCAAAAGAATCTTTTTATATTCGTGCAATAAGTAAAAGTGATTTATGAACTGGAAAGATTGTTATCCTTATGTATTCGAAAATCACCTGAGGATCAGGTATCCATAGGTGTATTAGTTTATTTGTTTTTTAATAAATTAATTAATCGTTTTAAAGAATATTAATCATGACAAGAGAAGAATTTCAGAAAGATATATTAGCAGGTATTCCAGAGGTGCTACCTGCAGCAAAACCTTATGATACAGAGGTAAACCACGCACCAAAGCGCAAAGAGATATTAACAGCAGAAGAGAAAAAACTTGCTCTGCGTAATGCTTTAAGATATTTTGATCCTAAGCATCATGATGTGTTAGCTAAGGAGTTTGCAGAGGAGTTAGAGAAGTACGGACGTATTTATATGTACCGTCTGCGTCCTGATTATAAGATGTATGCTCGCCCTATTGAGGATTATCCTGGAAAATCAGAACAGGCAAAATCTATTATGCTTATGATTCAGAACAATCTGGATTATGCTGTAGCACAGCATCCGCATGAGCTTATTACATACGGTGGTAATGGTGCAGTTTTCTCTAACTGGGCACAGTATCGTTTGGCAATGAAATATCTTGCAGAGATGACAGATGAGCAGACACTTGTTATGTACTCTGGTCATCCAATGGGACTTTACCCTTCGCATAAAGATGCTCCGCGTGTGGTTGTTACAAACGGAATGATGATACCTAATTACTCAAAGCCTGATGACTGGGAGCGTTTTAACGCAATGGGTGTTACACAGTACGGACAGATGACAGCAGGATCGTATATGTACATTGGCCCACAGGGTATTGTACACGGTACAACTATTACTGTTCTGAATGCAGGACGTAAGATATCTAAAGACGGAATTGCTGGTAAACTATTTGTTACAGCAGGTCTTGGTGGTATGAGTGGTGCTCAGCCAAAAGCAGGTAATATTGCTGGTTGTGTATCTGTAACAGCAGAGGTTAATCCAAAAGCTACACATACACGTCATTCGCAAGGATGGGTAGACGAGGTTTATGAAGATATGGATGAGCTTTGTGCGCGCGTTGCTAAGGCTAAAGAGAATAAAGAGGTTGTTTCTATAGCATATCAGGGTAACGTTGTTGATGTATGGGAGCAATTTACTGATCGCGGTATCTATATTGATCTTGGTTCAGACCAGACATCACTTCATAATCCATGGGCAGGAGGATACTATCCTGTTGGACTTACATTTGAAGAGAGTAACAAAATGATGGCTGAAGATCCTGAGAAGTTCAAGGAGCATGTTCAGGAGTCGTTACGTCGTCATGCTGCTGCAGTTAATAAGAATACTGCAAATGGTACTTACTTCTTTGATTACGGTAATGCTTTCCTTCTAGAGGCTTCAAGAGCAGGTGCTGATGTAATGGCTGAGGATGGAATTAACTTCAGATATCCATCATATGTACAGGATATTATGGGGCCAATGTGTTTCGATTACGGATTCGGGCCATTCCGTTGGGTTTGTACATCGGGCAAACCAGAAGATCTTGAAGCTACAGACAGAATAGCTTGTGAGGTTCTTGAGAACCTTATTAAAGAGTCGCCAGCTGAAATACAGCAACAGATGAACGATAATATTCAGTGGATTAAGGGTGCACAGGAGAATAAACTTGTTGTTGGTTCTCAGGCACGTATTCTTTATGCTGATGCTGAAGGACGTATAAGAATTGCAGAGGCATTTAATAAGGCAATAGCAGAGGGTAAGATAGGACCGGTTGTTCTTGGTCGTGACCACCACGATGTATCCGGAACTGACTCACCATATCGTGAGACATCAAATATATATGATGGTTCAAAATTCACTTCAGATATGGCTATCCATAATGTTATTGGTGATTCGTTTCGCGGTGCTACCTGGGTATCTATCCACAATGGTGGTGGTGTAGGCTGGGGAGAAGTAATAAACGGTGGTTTCGGTATGCTTCTTGACGGATCTGACGATGCTGACAGAAGATTGAAATCTATGCTTTTCTGGGATGTAAATAATGGAATCTCACGTCGTAGCTGGGCTCGTAATGATGAGGCTGTTTTTGCTATAAAACGTGCAATGGAAAAGGAACCAAACCTAAAGGTTACTCTTCCGAATTTTGCAGACGACAATCTTATAGATTCTTTATTCTAAGAGAGAATTTGAAAAATTATATATCAAAGAGCTTCGTTTTGCGGAGCTCTTTTTTTGTGTATAATCAAAATATTGTTCTGTTATTATCTGATTTTATATTGTGGTAAAAGGCAAATAATAATATTTATACCTTAGTAGATTTTCTTTTTGTAGTTATAAATATATTGCTTGATGCCCGTGAAGATAAATTATGATGCGCATAAAAAATGTTTTTCACGCGCATAGGAATATATTTTGATGCGTATCAAAATATCAAAGAGTAGTTATGAAATGTTAAAAATGTAGGCATGTTTTAATTTTGTTTCAAAAATAGGATAAAAACAAAAAAAGCTGTTCAGTAAATCTGAACAGCTCTTTGTGCGGATGAAGGGACTCGAACCCCCACGCCTCACGGCACTAGATCCTAAGTCTAGCGCGGCTACCAATTACGCCACATCCGCAATTGCGTGTGCAAATATGTAGCTTATGATTTGATTTACCAAACAATTTTGTGATTTATTTTGAATAAAAAAAGTGCTGTATGTCCCGTGTTTACTGATGTTGTTCTGTTACAGTATGTTTGTAATTAATGGTATTTGTAATTAGTATAATGTTTATTGTATGTGATTGATAATAGAGTGGTACTTGTATTTTTTCAGGATATTTTAATGGATAGAGAGAGTTAAGTTGATAAAACAAAAAAAGCTGCTCAGTAAATCTGAACAGCTCTTTTGTGCGGATGAAGGGACTCGAACCCCCACGCCTCACGGCACTAGATCCTAAGTCTAGCGCGGCTACCAATTACGCCACATCCGCAATTGCGTGTGCAAATATGTAGGTTCTTATTCTAATATCCAAACAAAATAACAAACTATTTTTAGGTGTTTTTTGTAGAGTCAGATAATCAGTTTTTTACTTCTGAAATATTTAATGAATACTATAATATTATCAACTTGTTTTTGCTATTAATCAAGAAGATTTTGTCTGTCTACAATCTTAATCAATTCCGATACCTTGTTGATAGAAAGTTTATCGTATACTCTTTTTCTATGTGTCTTAACAGTGTTAATGCTTATTTTAAGAATAGCTGCAATTTGAGTAGAGCTTTTTTCATTGTATATGAGTTTTAGAATTTTTTTCTCAGTAGGAGTAAAGTTATAAGAGTTATTCTGTTTGCTGCCAATCCTTCTGGTGTTAATATCTGAACTAAAATAAGATTCATTATTTATAGCAGCAGTAATGCTTTTTTTAATCTCAATTATTGATACAGATTTAGATACAAAATGCCTTACTCCCTTGTTATATAACTTCTGAAGAATCCAATCATTAGTCAGCATTGAGAATACCATTATTCTTGCAGAAGGGTTACTGTTAATTATTTCATCAATAAGATCTTCCCACTCTATTTCAGGTATCTTTAGGTCTAATATAACAAAGTCTATACTGTTTTGGATGAGATTTTTAATTTCATATTTGGTTGATGCACATCCAATAACATTAATGTCGTTAAAACTATCTGTTATATGTTTTATTACCTCAACAATAGGAGGATGATCGTCAATGATTATAGTGTTTAACATATTAGTATATAAATGTATCAGTTGCAAATATAACTTTTTTTGGTTGGGTCACCTAAAAGGGTGACGTATAGAGTTTTTTCCGAGGCTATATTTGAACCTATTATTATTAACATAAGAGCATTAGCAGAGATTAGAATTTAGGTAAACAGTCTGTTTGTTTTGCTATAACTTATAATTGTAGCCTTGAATTGGAATATATTTTTGCCGCTCATTTAATAAAATATGGTTGTAAAATTGATTTAAACAAAAAACACAATGAAAAAATTATTTATGATTTCACAACTCTTTATTGCAATGATACTGACACTATCATGTGAGAAAGTTGTTGAAGTTGATGTGCCACCTCAATTAGAGGTTGTGGTGATTGATAGTGATGGTAACTCTGTTGTAGGAGCAAGAATCTGTTTATACGAAAGTTTAAATGACTTTAAAACCGAGGATAATTTAGTGCGTGAGATTATATCAACAGAAAATGGAACTGCTTTATTTCAAGAGCTTTTAACTGAAGTGATATACTACATAAGAGTAAAGAAACAAGATAAAGACAATTTACAAACAGAGACGCATATTGAATATGCATTGTCAAAGAATATTAAAACTAAAGTAACAGTAATACTTAAATAGAACCCTAATGAAAAGATATTTAACTATATTAATAAGTACACTATTCGTGTTTTTGTTGTCATGTAAAAAAGAAGTAGAGAAGGATAAAGAGATATATGATGTAAATGGTTCAATAATAGCGTTTGATTATGCTAAAATAAAGGGTAAGATAGAATTAGATAATGTTGGACTAACACCTGATATGGTTGAGGTTAATTCTGGAGGAGAGAGTGCCAGAATTGATACAGAAGGAAATTACTATTTAGCTAATGAGTCGTCTGTATTTTCTGGTCAACCAATTCTTGTTACTCATAAGAGTACAGGTGAACTATTGTATTATATTCTTTCAGCTAATTCAAAATCTTCATCAAAACGTGAGAATAATAATGATGTAGCTATTTGTAATCTTGGATCTGAGGAAACAGCTCTTTCTCTAATTATTAAGAATATGCCGTTTAATTCTGAATTCTCAAAACAAGAAATTAGAGAATTGAAAAACACTATTAAAACAGCTGCTCCAGATAAATTATTAGAGTTATCTCAGTTAATAGCCGATGATATAAAAGCTTCTCAAAAATTAACTGTAGATGAGTATAAGCAAAGAATGGCAGAGTCAATCTCAAACTTTTTTGTGAAAGACTATTATGACTTTTTGAAAAAATATGAAGAGCCTGAATCTTTGGATGAAGATCTTTTAATTGAAGGAATGCTTTTTCCGGATTTTGCAACAGCAAATCAATTTTCACAGGCAAAGTCTACTGAAGGAGAATATAATGAATCAACAAAGAGTTGGGATGTTAATTGTACTTTTTATAATTCTTTACCATTGTACTTAGCTGTTACAGAGGCTAATGTTATTAAGAATGATAAAGGTGAATTGATAATAGACGCCGATTATGACGATATGGAGAATATAATTGAACCTTATAATACATCGTCATTTTATAAATCATTTACAACAATTTCTGGAGTTAAAAGTTTTTATAATGAAATGATACGCCAGAGGTTTCTCGCTAATAATTGGTCATATGTTGAGAATCCTTCTCATTCTATGAAGAAAACAAAGGATATAGAGTTGAACTTTTCTAGAAAACATAATAGCGTTGTACTCTTAGCTCCAAATAGTAGTAAAAAAGTGTTAATTATTAACGTTATTGCACAGGTGGCATCTTTTGCTGATTTGTTGTTTAATAAGGATCAGAAAACTGATAAAGCGAAGAAAGTAAAGAAAAAATTACGAGATAAGATCCTAAAAAAGCTATTAACAGATCAGGATATAGCAACTAAATTTGGTGTATTTATTACATCACTTAGCTATGATTCATTTAAGAGTTTGTCTGTTTGTATTATTGATAGGGTTGGTGGAGAATTAGAGAATAATATACCTGTATTAGAAGAGTTATTTGAGATTAAGGATAATATATCTAAACCTGTAGATCATATTTTAAAGACTGTAGTACCTCAGTTTAAATTCGCAATAGATATTACTAAAAAAGGTTCAGATTTCTTTATGATGTTTAGTCATATTACAAAAAAGAGATCATCATATTTATATATTCAGAAACCTAAAATAAGGAATCTTTATCCTAGAATAAATAGAGTTGACGTACCTGTGGATTCTGTTTTTGCTATTGAATTTTTTTCGGCAATGGAGGAAAATGAGTTCTATACTGGCAATAAAACTATTACTGTATATGATGAGAATTTTAATTTATTATCTGAAATATCTGATGATTATAAATGGGAAAGTGATACTAAGTTGACTTTTACCTTAAATAAATTAAACTATAAAACAAAGTATAATATCTTGATAAATGATAAGTTTCTGAAAGGTAAATATGATTATTTATCTTTTAATGGAATTTCTAAGGATAAACCATGGAGTTTTGAAACAATGAAACTATCACTATTAAAACCTAAGCTTTTAATACCGCTAAATAATAGTAGTAATATAGGGAGCGACCAGGTACTCAGATGGACATCCTGTGAAGTTGATGATATTGTGAGATATTCTGTTTATTTATCAACCCATAGTGATTTAGACGAATTTGATATTATTAATAGTGATATAATTGAGACACAATTTAACGTATCTGATTTGCAGCCAAATAGTATTTATTATTGGAAAGTAGTTGCGAAAGATAATTTGGGAAATCAAACAGAGAGTGAAACATGGAGATTTAATACTATAAACGCTCAAAACACACCACCAACCAAACCTGTTCTTATTACTCCGGCAGATAATGCCACTAATGTAGAAACAGATGTTAATTTAAAGTGGAATGCCTGTTCTGATCTTGATGGTGATCAGGTTCTGTATGACTTATACTTTGATACCAGTGGTGAGTTTACATCAGTGTTCTCTAATGATAATGTTGTAACATATTCTCAGTTTACAGATTTACAACCAAATACCACTTATTATTGGAAGATTGTAGCAAAAGACAATAAAGGAGGAGTAACAGAGGGTGATAAATGGAGCTTTACCACAAAGTCTGAAACAACAATAAACCTACCTGTTGTATCTACATCTGCAATATCAAATATTACAGAAACAGCAGCAAAATGTGGTGGAAATATTACTAACAATGGTGGAGCAGATGTAACTGCGCGAGGAGTTTGTTGGAGTAAAAACCAGGCACCTACAATAGCAGATAATAAAACGTTAAACGGAACAGGTAATGGAGCTTTTTCAAGTGTTGTTTCCGGATTAAATGGGAATACTAAATATTATATACGTGCATATGCAACAAACAGTAAAGGTACATCATATGGTACAGAAAAGAGTTTTGTTACTAAAACAGCCATAGCAAAACCAGTTGTTAGTTCTGTATCACCAGATAAGGCTAACCTTGGAGAGGAGACAACATTTACTGTAACAGGTACAAACCTTACAGATGATCTTCTGTTTCATTTAGAAGACTTGGTTGATCCTGTAGGCCTGGGTGTAAATGCTGATAAAACAGAGTTTAAGTTTAAAGGGATGCCTAGCTATACTGCAGGGCCTAAGAATGGAGTGATTAAAACAGCCGATAAAGAGGTGCTCCATACATTTGGGGTGTTGTTTGAACAGGTTATACCAGATCCTGAGTTCTACAATGTAACACCTAAATCTGTAAAAATAGGAGAAGAGGCTACCTTTACAGTAACAGGTAAGAATTTGAGAAACGACATAGTATTTAATATGATTGGTTTGTCGAATACAAGTTTTGTAAGCTTATCGACAGATAAAACCACAATTAAGTATAAAGGAGTACCTTCAGGAACTCCTGGTTTGAAACATTTAAGAGTACAGTCTAAAGATGGTGCTAACCCTAAAACATTTAATATTACTTTTATTAAAGAGAATACACCACCTGTAAGACCTGTTTTAAAGAAACCTTTAAATGGTGAAGCTAACCTCAGTACAGTAACTACACTGGTATGGAATCCTTGTTACGATGCCGATAATGATAAAGTGACATATGATGTATATCTTACAAAGGAGATTTCAAATTTCGGAAACCCTATTCATACAGGAATATCATCAACTAGTGTTTCTACTACATCAATGATTGCTGGTGAGGAGTATTACTGGAAGGTTGTTGCAACAGATGCAGAAGGAAATACATCTGAGAGTGATATCTGGAGCTTTAGAGTTGGAGGAAGTTCTGCAAATCAGAATTCGGGAATACCATGGGCTGGTATAACAAACCCCGATGATGGATTAGTACTATCAAGAAAGTATCACTCAGGTTATATTAACGAGGATGATAAATATTTGGTAGATGGTTGGTCTGAGACAGGTAAAGTAAGTTGGATTAAACTACATATCAATGGAAGTAAAAAGTCTGTTTCAGATCCTAATAGTGGTAGTTGGAGTGTACTTGCAGAGTTATCAGGAGGAGCAAATGAGATCTATATAACCTCATCGTGTAATTATCAGGGTTGTAGTTCACAGGAGAGCTATCATAGAACAGTATACTATGTTAAGAAACCTGATATAGGTTACTGTGAGGCTTTAACAGGAAAAGTGCAGCTTAAGTATCAAGGGTATTGGTATAAAGCAGATGCAACATATTATCCATATTTCAGAGTGTGGCGTAGCGAGACAAATGACCCCAATGATGCAACTGCCAGAATTGTTACAGATTGGATAAGGGGAGAAAAGAAGTATGGCGATACTTATGGCGATAATGGATCTGTGTTTGATACAAATGTAGTTAGTGGTAAGAGTTATTACTACTTTGTAGAGATGTCTCCATATTCGGACGGTAGATATTCAAGTGAACTTAGTGGACCATCATATGAGGTTGTAGCAAAGTAATATAATTATGTCAGTGAATAGTGTACAAACATTATTCATTGACATTAAATTCTTATTCTGATATATCACAGAATCTATTATTAATCATAAATAAATTATAGAATATTATGAAACAGAGAGTTATTTGTGTGATCCTTATGTTGTTTACTGCATACTTAAGCGCATATACACAAAAAAGCGATCTTGTTATAGCGCATATTTTAACCCCTGAAGTTGGAGATGATTCAAACACAATTTCTGTTGTTGTAAAAAATAGTGGTGACCATTTTTATAATGGTTGTTTTAAGATAAGGGTATCAGATGCAGATATAACCTTTTATGAAGCTAAGAAATTGGCAAAAAAGAATATGATATATATTAATGCCAGTAGGTATGCAAAGAATTTTTTTGGAAAAACGTTTGTAAAACCAGAAATAACCCATGAATATCTATCAAACGAAGTATGTGAATTATCTCCTGAGCAAAGTAAGATGATAAAGATAAATATTGGTAAATGGTGGCCATATGATCCAAACTGTGATATAAAGGTTGAAATAATACCATCTGATATACCTGAAGATTTTTCGAAGAAGGAGGCTGCTGAATATTATGAAGATAGCTCAGGTGATGACCTTAAGAATAACAGTGGTTACTTCTTTTATGGTGGTTAATGATACAATGACTAATGAATATTAAACTTTTATAAACCTTTATTATGGAGTATTATTTTTTAAACATAGAGAACCAACAGAATGGCCCATATACAATTGAAGAGTTAAAGACTAAGAGTATCGATGAGAACACAAAGGTATGGTGTCAAGGAATGAATGACTGGTCTAATGCCAAAGGAGTACCCGAGTTGCAGGTTTTATTTGTTAGTGTACCGCCTCCTCCGCCATCTACAGTAAATACACCTCCGCCATCGCCTGTTAATGTATCATATACGCCCCAGCAAAATACAAGCAATAATTATGAGATATCTGATTATGGTCATAGTTTTTCATCTAAACCTGTTTACGATCAGTATTTTGATATTGGTAGTTTGAACGGTGATGAACTTAACATTTACAAGAAACACTATTTTTTTGATACATTTAGTACTGGTGTGGGAATACTGTTACACTATCTGACTTTGGGGATTTTTACAACTATTTATTGTGGTTCAAAACACTCAAAGTTACCAATTATTAAAGATGATGATTTTGGTGGAGGAAAAGCAATAGGATTATTATTTATACCACTGTTTAACCTATATTGGCTATTTGTATTTTGGCGCAAACTGGCTTTCAGGCTAAATTTTCAATTCAAATTGAGAAATCAACCGCCTCAGGTCTCTGTAGGATTAGCTACAACAGCTTGTATATTAACATTGATACCTTATATTGGTAGTGCTATAAATTATCTAGTTCTAGGTCCAATACTTTTTGCGCAGGTACAGTCTGCAAGTAATAAGTTAGCAAAAGAGAACATAAACCACAATATGTATAATAATTATAGGTAGTATTATATAGCTTCAGGATAATCTTCTGAATCTATATAGTCTATCATAATGGAGTAAACGGGTTTGATTTTCGAACTCGTTTCTTTTTTTGTTTTGACATATAAGAATATATCATACTTTTATGATCTACACTAAATTAATATGATGAAACTGGTATTAGCAACTATTTTTTATACACGAATATGATTGTAAATACGAGTCCCATCTGACCATTAAAAAGAAAAAATAAACAGATGAAAAGGTTTTTTGCGTGTTTAGTTATTGTGCTTATAAGTTTAAATGGCTATTCAAAGATAAATGTTGATAGTTTAAAAACTGTTTTAACCAGTATTGATGGAGTAGAGAAGGCAAAATCTTTATACAAGATTGGGATTGGATATTATCGTATTAATATAGATTCTAGTTTATACTATTTCTTAGAATCTGCAGAATATTCAAAGCAAAACAATTTAATAAAAAACTATAGTACTGCACTTATTGCAGCTGGAAATGTTTATTATGTTACATCTAATCTTGTTAAGGCAAAAGAGTTTTACGAAGAGAGTTTAGATATTTCGTCAATATCAAACAGAGCTTCCGTATATTTTAATCTTGCCTTAATAGAAAAAGATATGGGGAGTCCGACAAAGGCAATAACCTTGATTGATAGTAGTATAGTTTTATTTAAGAACTGTACCGGAAAAGATTTCTTTGTTGCTAAGAGTTATAATACTAAAGGAAACCTATTTAAGAATATGGGTATGTATAACTCTGCAATTGACCAATATATGTTGGCTGTTAACATATTAGATTCTCTTGAAAATAAACCTTTTCAGGGAATGTGTATGAGTAATATTTCCGATCTCTATCTGAAGTTAGGAGATAAAAAGAAAGCAAAATTGTATAAAGAGACAGCAATACAAAATCTATCATATGGGGTTGACTCTGTAGATTACAACTTAGCAAAATTGAGTTATGCAGATTCATTTCTTAAGGGTAAAGATTGTGTAAGTACAATTAAAGAGACGATTGAGTATTTTGAGAGAAAGAAGCAGTTGTCCAACTACATAAAGGCTAATATTGTTTTGTCAGAATATTTAAGTGATACTGAAGCACTGTTGTTACTTAAAGATCTTGAAGGGCTTAATATGCCCGGTAAGCTACAGGGCGATTATTATTTAAGGTTAGCTAATGTGTTGTTTAGTTATAAAGATTATGCTAAGGCAAACTTGTATACAGACAAAGCTGTTAGCATATTTATAGAATGTAAATCGGTAAATGACTTAGTAAGTGCATATCTGTTGAAGAGTGAGTTGCTTAAAGCAAAAAAAGTTTATGATGAGGCATTACAATACTATTCACATTATTCAATGTTAAAGGACTCTCTACTAAATGTGAGTACTACAAATAGAGTTATGGATATTGCTCAACGATATGAATTTGAGAAACAAGATAAACAGATTGCTATTCTCGAAAGAGATAGGGCATTGAATTTGCTAAATATCAGGAATAAGAATATAGCGTTGTATTTAGGAATATCAGGTGTATTTGTATTATTTATTGTTTTTATTCTTTACAGGCGTAAACAATTAATGAAAATTGAATTAGCAAATAAGAACGAAATACTTGCAAAAGAGGAGTATAATAACCTTTATCAATCGCATAAGATAAAATCAATTAAAGCTGCTGTATCGGGTCAGGAAGAAGAGAGGCAGAGAATATCACAGGAGCTTCATGATGGAGTGTGTAGTGAAATAACAGGAGTGCGAATGCAATTAGAAGCGGGATTAATTGATAATGACAAAGCTGTTGCTGAACTGAATAAAATTTATGATAATACACGAAGGCTATCTCATGATCTTGTTCCACCGGAATTTAATGATACCTCGTTTGAGCAATTGATAAAGAGTATGCTAGAGAA
Source organism: Bacteroidales bacterium UBA6680 (assembly GCA_002454955.1). Lineage (GTDB taxonomy): Bacteria > Bacteroidota > Bacteroidia > Bacteroidales > UBA6680 > UBA6680. Next base: position 94,827 of record DKJY01000045.1, on the reverse strand, counting down.
GAGTATATCTGAAAAGCAGTTAGATTTTGTTTATGAAGTTGACGACAGTTGGCTTACAGAAGATTTTAAGTTTAACTCATACAGAATACTTCAGGAGGCTATAACAAATATCAATAAACATTCTGAAGCAACCAAAATCTATTTTGTTTTCAGAGCAAAAGGTAATACTGTTGAGTTGATAGTATCTGATAATGGATCTGCAAATAGAAAATCATATGAAGGTAATGGTATAAAAAATATGAAATCAAGAGCTGAGATTATAGGTGGATCATTAGATATAGATAATAACGATAATGGAACTGTACTGACTATGACAGCCCCTTTGTCTGATAAATAAGTATTGATAATGCGTTTACTGTTACCATTTTTAATGCTACTATCTACATTACCTCTAATAGGTAAGAATATAGATACAAAACACTCTTTGCTGTTTCCTGATGAGAATGTACTCTATTCATCTGATGATGTAGATATAGGGAATTTTAAAAAATCTTCTGTTGTATTTTCGCACTATGTAAACAGTGATGATGAACTTGAGTTTATGATTACTGTTTATTATAGCTCTATTGCAGATTATAATACTAATGATTATTTAAGAACGGCAATTAATGGATATGATCTTACATACGGAAAAGGTGTGATCGGCATCTTTTCTGAAAATACTGATTTGGATAAAGACAGAGAACTGTTGGTTATTATTGAGGATGGTTGTAGAACCTTTTATAGTGATGGTGGGGGATATGCCGGAATAAGACCAATATTCGCAACCAGAGTATTTGATGTAGTATCAAATAATGATTCTTTAGCACTAAAAGAGTACAAAGCTATAGGTAGTCTGCTTACTGTTAATTCTCCTTTAGTTGCAGGAAGTATAACAGAGGAGTCAATAATTATTAATGATATTGATGTTTTATATGAGAAGCTTGGTGTAACAAACAATATAGAAGCTGTAAGAAAACGCATAGAATATTTGAAACAAGCAGGAGTGTTATTGACAGAATAGAGTGTAAAAAAAAAGCTGCTCAGTATATCTGAACAGCTCTTTGTGCGGATGAAGGGACTCGAACCCCCACGCCTCACGGCACTAGATCCTAAGTCTAGCGCGGCTACCAATTACGCCACATCCGCAATTGCGTGTGCAAAAGTGTGGGTTTTTATTGTAATAAACAACAATTGCACTCGCTTTTTTTTATAGTTTTTTAACTCCTGAGTTTATACAATTGAGATACAGAATCGTATGGATAAATATTTTTTACTGCTTAATAGCTTCTATTATCCTTTTTACTGAATCCTCAATTACGGCGCGTGGTGAGCCAATATTCATTCGCATAAATCCGGTTCCGTTTTTTCCAAAACTTATACCCTGACTTAAACCTACTTTTGCTTTATCAATCATTAATTTGTTAAGATCATCATCAGACATATTCAGTGCCGAAAAATCTAACCACATCAGATATGTACCTTCCAGACTGGAAACCTTTACAGCAGGCAGATGTTCAGCAAACATATTGGTTACCATCTGTGCACTCTTTTGCAGATAGTCAAGTAGCTGATTTAACCACTCATCACCATATTTGTAAGCAGCTTCAAAAGCTACAGTTCCAAATACATTACCTGTATCAAAATGCAGTCGGTTTTTTAGTGTTGTAAATTTATCTCTAAGCTGTTCTGATGGAATTGAACAGATAGAGGTAGATAATCCGGCTATATTAAATGTTTTACTTGGCGCTATAAAAGTAATTGAGTTTTCTCTTGCATAGTCGCTAATTTGAGCAATAGGCGTATAGTTGTAGCTACCAAATGTAATATCACAATGTATCTCATCTGCAATTATCATAATGTTATTCTGTTCGCAAACCTCTACCAGTTCTTTTAGTTCATTCTCTGACCAAACCCTTCCTACTGGGTTGTGAGGGTTGGAGATAATAATCATCTTGGTTTTATCTGTAATTATCGATTTTAGATGGCTAATATCCATCTTATAACTACCTGATTCGTTGCAAAGGTTGTTTATGATAAGTTCTCTATTGTTAGATGTAACCAGATCATAAAAAGGATAATATACGGGCGATTGTATTATTATCTCATCTCCCGGATTTGTTAGAGCCATTATTGCAACAGATATACCGGTAACTACACCAGGTGTAACATTTAACCACGATGTTTTAAGCGTGTAGTTATGCCTTTTATACATCCAATCTATTACCGATTTATAAAATTCATCGCTAAAAAATGTATAGCCATATACTGCATGCCTTGCTCTCTCTGTAACAGCATTTCTTATAAAATCAGGAGCCTCAAAATCCATATCAGCTACCCATAGAGGTGTGATATCATCAGCATTAAAAACCGTTTTTAATGCATCGTGTTTAAAACAGTTTGTATCTTTTCTGTTTGGGAGTAAATCAAAATTGTACTGCATAATTATATCTCTATTTGAGATCAAATATATTAAACTTTGCAGTGCATTTGTAATAACAAATTATATTATATGCGCATTAATATGATAAAAGATTATTGTCTGGTTATTATTTGCCAACCCATATTTTAAATGCCGAGGTTTTTAGTCTGCTTATAGTAATAGTCTCTTTAAATGGGGGAATAAGTTTTACAATTAATTTGCCTCCAAAATAGTTTTCAAACTTGTCAATTGAGTCTATGTTAAGAATAGTATGTCTGTTGGCACGGTAAAAGTTTACAGGATCAAGTTCATGTTCCAGTTTATCAAGACTATGGTCAATAACATGCTCTTTATTGTCGTATGTAACAGCAAAAGTTATTTTATTTCTGCTTGTAAACATTGCTATATCTGTAGTATTGAGCTTAAAAAAGGAGTCCTTTCCGCATACCATAAACCTGTTTTTATACTGTTTATGATCAGATCTTATCATTCCTATAACCTTATTGTAGTCTACACGATTTTTACTTATTGCATTTTTAATCCTCTCAAATTTGTGTATCGCCTCTTCAAGATCTTTATCTTTTATTGGTTTTAGGAGATAATCTACACTGTTTACCTTAAAAGCTTTTATTGCATAGTTGTCATAAGCAGTAGTGAATATCACCAAACTCTCTATCTTAACCTGTTCAAATATAGAGAAACAGTCGCCATCTATTAGCTGAATATCCATGAAGATAAGATCCGGATGGTCGTTTTTATTAAACCAGATAACACTATCCTCAACACTATCAAGTGTATCTATAATGTTCCATTCGGGTCTTAACATCTTTATTAATCCTTCCAGCATCACAATATTGTGCTGTTCGTCTTCAATTATCAGTATTCTCATAGCAATGGTAATTCAACAATAAAGTTACTGTTTTGAGTTATAATAACCTCTTTTTGTGTTAAAAGTTTATAACGCATTTTCAGATTTTTCATCCCCTTCTTTGTTGAGTATGTCGATTCCTTTGGATTGTAGTTGTTTGCTACTACAATATTATTTGATTTTGTATATATGTCAATTTGTAGTGGCAGACTCTTTGAGGCAATGTTGTGTTTTATTGCATTCTCAACAAGTAGTTGTAACGAAAGAGGTGGAAGCTGTTGATTTAAGTGGCCATTCTCAATGCTCATCTTTACACTTAAACGTTCTCCTAAACGTTCCTTGTGCAATCCTATATATGACTCAATAAACTCAAGTTCGTCAATAAGCTGTACAGTTGTTCTGTCTCTGCTTTGCAAAACATACCTGTATACATCGGTAAAGTTCTGCGTAAAGCTCTCAGCAGCCTTCTGATTATACATAATCATTGATTTAAGAACACTCAGGTTATTAAACAAAAAGTGTGGATTAAGCTGATCCTGTAAAGAATTATAATCGCTTTTAAGCTTTGCCCGTTTAAGTGAATTATTCTCTCTTTCAGAATCTAACCACTTCCTGGTAATCCTAACTGTGATACCAAATACAATAATCATTATAATAAATAACAGACTAAAAGCAAGCATCAATTTAGAAACAGGATTATTTATAAAATCGATAGTTCCGTTGTATACATTTCTGAAGTAGATAAATAGTATCGATATAAGAATAGCATTCATCAGAATATGAACCATTATTCTGGTTTTTAACTTACCAGGTATAGGTAAGTACTTCTCTGATATATTGTCTAACAGAACGTTGCATTCTGAGCAGACTATATACGCTGCAATTATTCTTATATACTCAATTAATTCTATGCTGTAAATATTCAGCTCAGAATCTTGTGCAAAACTTAAAGAGAATAGCAGGAAAAGAAGTCCTAGTAAACCAACAAATATTATACGTATAGTAATTGATCTGAAACTGTATGATGTTAATGTTGTTGCATAGTTAAGCTCTTTACTGTTCATCTTGTCCTGCTTTATATGTTTATTTTATTGTCAGTTTTGCTGTAGCTTTTAGATACGCTGACTCTTTTAGTTTGAAATCAACTTTTGCATCAATTAGTTCGCTATGAGCTTTCTGCCACTCTGTTTGTGCCATAAGGTGATCAGTAATTACCTCCATTCCTGTCTCGTAATTGTCGGTACTCACTCTTAGGTTCTCTTCAGCTTGCATAAGTGCACTTTTGGCAATCTCAATACGTGTATATGAATCTTTAAGGTTTAATTTAGCCTGCTCAACCTCTAGTTTCATTAGCTTTACACTCTTCTCTAGTTCAAATGTAGAGATATCATGATTAATTCTTGCTGATGTAACCTTGCGTTTACCTTCGCGCCAGTGAAAAAGAGGAACCTTTACACTAACCATAACATTCATATTGTTTGATGTGTAATCTTTACCAGTAACCTTAATACCTCCAATATGGTTGTAAGATGCCGCAATACCAGCAGTAGGTAGAAAATCGCCGCGTGTAAGGTTTATATTCTGTCTCTTTAAATCTACATTGCCCGATAACATTTTATATTCAGGACGTTCTGTGATATTCTCATTGCCTGCCGTGCTTATAACACTCTTGTCTGTATCAATTATTGTATCCGTTACAACAATATCTGTACTGTAATCAAGCCCTGTTACTCTGCATAACGACATGCGTGTTAACTCTTGTCCGCTCTCTGCTTTCTGCAGATCCAGAAGCGAATTATTATACTTAACCTTTACTTTTAGCAGCTCATTACGATTTATCATACCTGCATTATAGCTGTTCTCTACTCTCTTTACCAAAGCTTTTAGTAATAACGATGCTTTTTTGGCAAGTTTCACCTTCTCATTTACTGAGACATATAACCAGTATGCATTATCGGCCTCGTATATTGTGTTCATCTGCTGTAACTCATCGTTATATTTAGCCATCTGCACACCAATTGCAGCCATCTTATTTCCGGCAATTATTTTACCTCCGGCAAATATGGCTTGCTCAATCTTTACCCCTGCCATATATGCTCCTTTAAGACTTATCTCAAGCGGAAGCATAGCATACATATTAAACAGAGGATTTCCGTCAGGTCCAATTACCGGCTTACCTGTTGCCGGGTTTATTGTTACGTTTGGTACAAGCTTACCTGTAGTAGGATTAACCACATATGTAGGCAGATACATATCTGTTTTTATATCATCTTTTACATATATTCCTGTAGCTGAACCACTCAATTTTGGCAGGTACATTGTTCGCATTGCTGCTTTATCTGCAATAGTTTTGTCAATCTGTTTCTTAGATATCTTTATATCTTCACTTGTAGCAACAGCCATCTCACGACATCGCTTAAGTGTGATAACTTCCTGCGCTTTGGTATTAAATATTACCAGTAGCAGAGCAAGTATTATATATAATTTTTTCATCTGTTTATAATTGTTTTTTCATTTGCCATATGGAACTCGCATTATAATCATTCTCGGTGTGTGTGAATAACCATTCTCATGCTTCGTTTCATATTAAACTGATATTACCTTGCATGCTCAACAGATTCCTGTTTTGATATCCCAAAGAACAGAGCATAAAGTATTGGTACAAAAACCAGGGTTATAAGAGTTCCTACAATTAGACCACTTATAACAGCTACAGCCATGCTATTATACATAGGATCAGTGAATAGTGGTAGCATACCTAAGATGGTTGTAAAGGATGCCATTATTACCGGACGTACCCTTGATATTGTTGCATTAATAACAGCATCGTATCGTTTGGCTCCTTCCTTTATCTGCTTTCCTATTTCATCAATTAATACTATTGAGTTCTTAATAAGCATTCCCATTAATCCAAGCGATCCTATGATTGCAATAAACGTAAAAGGCATTCCTGTTACAATTAAACCCGGTACAATACCAATTATAGCCATTGGTATACATAGTATTATTATTATTGGCTTTTTATAGTCGTTGAACAGAAGTATAAGTGTTATAATAATAAGTATTATTGCAATAGGCAGATATCTGAATATGTTGTACAGAGCGGTACTTTGCAAGTCATATTCGCCCATCCATTTCATGCTATATCCATCTGGCAACTCAATATTCTCAATATCATCCATTATAGATCCTCTTACCAATGCAGGGCTATATCCGTCAATAGGATCACACTCTGCCTGTATCGTTCTTTTGCCATTAGATCTGCGAACAATGCTCTCTTCCCACTCAATATCAACGCCTTTTGTAACAGCACTTAATGGTACCGGATTAATAATCTCTTTTGCAGCGTCTTCAACTGTTTTAGAACCATTTACAATGCCCTCAACTGTAGATTTATCAACGGCAAATACATTTGGTATCATATTCCAGACAGGCATCTCATTCAGATCCTCAATCTTTGATCCATTGCTGTTTACAGTTTTTAGATTTATAGCATACTTGGTCTCTCCCTGATGCAGATATCCGATAGGAAGTCCATCGGTTGCAGCAAGTATTGCATTGCTTACATCAAAACGTGTTGCACCAACCCTGCGTGCTGCAGATTGATCGTACTTTGCATATAAGGCTTTACCAATTGGTTGCCAGTTATCCTGAATTGTGTATTTATCTGTATATGGATTTGCTGCCATAACCTCTCTTGCCTGTTTGCTAAGGTCTCGCAGGATAGCAGGATCTGGACCAGAGAACTCTACCTCAACAGTATGCGACGATTTTATAGAAAGATTGTACTTCCTGATACGTGTATATGCATCTGGGTAATTAGAGTGCAGATATTCAGCTAATACTGGTCGCATCTTTATCATTGTCTCATAGTCGGCAAAATTTACAATAAGCTCACCGTAACTATCAGACATCTCACCAATAGCTCTTACAAGAGAGTACCTTGTTGGAGTCATTCCCTGACTTGCTACAACCATCTCAACCTCTTTGTAGCTAAGAAAGTGTTCTGTAATGCTTTTTAAATCGCGGTTTACTTTGTCAGGACATGTCCCTTCAGGCAGTTTATACTCTATATAAACCTGATTATAATCAAAATCAGGGAAGAAAGTCTGTTTTACATATTTAAAGCTGTAACCCGATATTGCCAGAAGTATTACAGAAACAACCACTGTAGCTGTTTTATGTTGCATAAAGAAGTGTAAAACGCGTTTTATTATCTGATACTCTTTGCGTGTATGCGGATCTTCGCTCTTTTTCTTCTTTTTCAGGTAACGTGCAGCAAATAGAGGAACCTGTGTTAATGCAAGTAACCAGCTTAACAATAGCGATATACATAATACAATAAACAGATCTCTGGTGTATGTTCCGGCAGTATCTTTTGAGAGGAACACCGGTAAGAATGCAGCAACAGCAATAATTGTTGCACCTAGCAATGGCATAGATGTACGTTTGGCTGTTCTGGTGAATGTAGATTTGGTACGTCGTCCCTTCTGTAAGTCAACAATAATACCATCTATAATAACAATAGCATTATCTACAAGCATACCCATAGCTACAATAAAAGCACCTAATGATATTCTCTGTAATGTACCTCCGGTAGATAACAGGATAGGGAATGTTGCCAGTATGGTAAGAACTAGTCCTGCACCAATTATTAATCCGCTTCGTAATCCCATTGTAATCATAAGTACAAGAGCTACAATAATAACAGAAGCAATAAGGTTAATCATAAATCCACCAATTGATTTAGACACCTTTTCTGGCTGAAAGAATACCTTATCAAACTCAAGTCCTACAGGTATATCTCTCTTTAACTCTTCTAGTTTTTTCTCTACTTTACTACCTAATGCAACAATATTCTCTCCTGACTCCATTGATATTGAGATACCCAGAGCCTTTTTATTATTCAGAAACATTGTATTCTTCAAAGGTGTTTTATAGGCATGTTCAACGGTAGCAATATCCGATAGATGAAACTGATCGCCATTTGCTCCGTGAATAATAAGGTTTCGGAGGTCGTCAATACTGGTTAACTTATCGCTTACGTTTACCTTAATCTTGTTATTACCTGTTTGCAGAGCACCAGAGTACACTGTTTTATTCTGCCCTTGAATAGCAGATATAACCTGCATAGGGAACAGTCCCATCTCCGACATTTTTTCTGTACTAAGCGTAATATCTACAGTAGGAGACTGCTCTCCGTATATCTGAACTTTGCTTACACCATCTATCTCAAGCATCTCTCTCTTAACATAGTCGGCGTAATCATTCATCTCTTTATATGAGTATCCATCACCCGTCATGGCATAGAACATACCATACACATCGCCAAAATCATCTATTACTGATGGCTCTTGACACCCTTCAGGTAGTTTAGAGATAGCATAACTTATTTTGCGTCTCAGAAACTCCCACCGTTGCTCTATCTCCTCTTGCGGAACGGTCATCTCTAACTCTACATCAATTATAGATACGTTTGCAGCCGATTGTGATTTTATAAGATTTAAATCAGCAAGAGCACTAATCTCGTTCTCAAGAATATCGGTTACCTGCATCTCTACCTCGTGCGCAGAGGCACCCGGATATATAGTAACCACCTTACTTTGCATTATAACTATCTCAGGATCCTCAAGTTTACTGATTGTGTTAAACGATAGAATGCCGCCAACAATAATGCAGAAGAGCAGGAAGTTAAACAGAGCTCTTCGTTTAAACGATAATTCAGAAATATGCATTACAAGAGCCCTCCAACATTAGTGTCAGACGTGTTTGAAAGGATATCGACTCTCTGATTCTCTTTAAGTATGTTTACACCGGCAACAACAATTACTTCTGTACCGTTTAAACCAGATTTTATGTTTGCAAATCCTTTACCCGCAAGTCCGTCAACTATAACCTGTTTTGATGTAACTGTTCTGGTATCCTTACTATATAACCATACAAACGATTTTCCCTCTCTGTTAAAAATGGCATTTATAGGTACCATAACATGGTTGTTTGAACCATTTTGATAGTTTATTGTAACCTTAACATCCATACCTGGGGCAAGTCTCTTATCCTTTTTAGGATCTAATCTGAAGTATAATCGATATAGCTGATTGCTATTTGCCTTTTTATTGAATGAAACAAAACTGAGAGGAAACTCCTTATTACCAATCATTGATTGCTGACATGCAAACGATACAAATTTATCTTTCTTGATAAATAACGATGCCGGTATATCTACCTCAACACTATAGTGCTCAACATTTATTATTGTAGCAAGCGTAAACCCGGTATTTATCATCTCGCCATTATCGTAATTAATGTTCTGTATATAACCCGAGAATGGGGCATACAGTTTGGTGTCATTTAACTGATCGTTTGCATGTTTAAGCTTTGAGCTTAACATCTTCTCGCCCGCAACAGCTTTGTCGTAGTCATTTTCGGCAATACTTTTTCTGTTATATAGCTCGTTAACACGCGAAGCTTCAGCTTTTACCTGTTCATACTGAGCCTTTGCCACAGCAGCCTGAACCTCATAATCACGTGGATCAATCATTGCAATAAGATCGCCCTTTTTTACATAATCACCCTCTTTTACAAGAATCTTCTCAATTTTCCCGGCAACTCTGAATGCCAGATTAACCTCTTTAGCCTCCTTAATAATACCTGAAAACTCTTTTGTTAGTTCGGGTGATGTTTTAGTAACCTCAGCTACTTTTACTTTTCTGATAAGTTCTTTACTTCCTTTGTTGTTATTACCACAGCCAGCCACAATAAGTGTAGCAGTAAGCAATACACCAACTAATACTCTATTATACATTACACTACTTTTTGTTGTTATCTTGTCTTATACAAAGAAAACTAACATAATGCAAAAGGGTATTGTAATATTTCCCAACTGATAAAAAGGGGTTCTGAAATGATTAAATCAGAGATGAATTTTTATTCAATAAGGACTTGTATAAGAGTACTACTGCTGTTATACTTATATAGGTATAGTTTTTAGCTATTGTCTAAAACAATTTGCTATATTAATAGTTTACTGCAATACTATGGCGTACTTAATGATACAGGTACAACCTTACCATTTATATATCTGTGCGTCTCTTGTGCAAAGTTACATATGAATGCGGCCATATCTTTAGCACAAATCGGAGCTTTATATCCGGGAAAAGCTTCATTAAGCATCTCTGTTTCAACAGCACCCAAAGCAAGAGCATTAACCTTAATATTATCCTTCTTAAACTCCTCTGCAAGCACCTCTGTTAAAGAGACTACAGCTGCTTTTGATGCAGAGTAGTGAGATAATCCGGCAAATTTTGCACTACCCTGAAAGCCACCCATGCTACTTATGTTTACAATGTGCGGATTATCAGCCTGCTTAAGCGACTCATACATGGTTTTTATCACTTGCGAAAGACCAAAGTAATTAACATTAAACATCTCAATAGCACTGTTTACATCAGAACTAACAAAATTTTCTGCTTTCAGATATCCTGCATTATTAATGATTATATCGGTCTTTGAGAATATTTCAGATACAAAAGAGGATAAGATAGTTTCATCTTTAATCAGTGCTGTAAGATCAAGTGATATTGGATATACATTGTTGTTTTTACTTATATCCTCTAATGGTTTTATGTTTCTTGATACAGCTACCACTCTGTTCTCTTTATTAGCGGCAAAGTGCTTTACCATCTCTAAACCTATACCTCTTGAAGCTCCGGTTATAATAATATTCATGGTGTATGTTTTTATATTTATAAGTCGTAACTCATATACTATTAGTAAAGTTGATAGTGTATTGAGTTGAGACCAATTGTTTATATGATAAAGTTATTAAAAAAGGATAATACTTGACAAAAAGAGACATGTATATATACACAGAATACTAGAAATAGAATCTCTTGTTGTGAGAATCGTTAATATTCAAGGGTTAAACAAAAAGTAGTTGATGATATTGTTATTCATAAAGAAATAATATGAAAGTAACTGACAAAACAATTATTTCTGGGTTATTAAATCAAGAGTAATCGACAAAATGATTACTTCCACGAGATTAAACAAAAGGTAGTTGATAGTATTATTACTTCTGAGCGATTAAATCAAAAGTAGTTGATGATATAGTTATTAATGAAGGAATAATATAAAAGTAACTGACAAAACAATTATTTCTGGGTTATTAAATCAAGAGTAACTGACAAAATGATTTTTCCCATAATGTTAAACAAAAAGTAGTTGATATTATAATTACTCCTGAGCAATTAAATCAAAAGTAGTTGATGATATAGTTATTCATGAAGGAATAATATAAAAGTAACTGACAAAACAATTATTTCTGAGTTATTAAATCAAGAGTAACCGATAAAATGATTTTTTACAAAATATTAAACAAAAAGTAGTTGATAGTACAATTACTCCTGAGTGATTAAATCAAAGGTAGTTGATGATATAGTTATTAATGAAGGAATAATATAAAAGTAGCTGACAAAACAATTATTTATGGGTTGTTAAATCAAGAGTAATCGACAAAATGATTACTTCCACGAGATTAAATAAAAGGTAGTTGATAGTACTATTACTTCTGAGCGATTAAATCAAAGGTAGTTGATGACATGGTTATTCAGGAAAGAATAATATAAAAGTCGTTGCCAAAAGCTTTGTAAATTACAGATTAGATTCTTAGTAGTTTAATATAAGCGCTATATGTATTACGGAACTAAGATTATAGCAATTATACGCACCAACAGAAATTATCTGTCTGCTAAATTTAGTATTTATTCTTAAATTGTGTTTGTGTTGTTATAAGGTATAGCTATATCATATGATGAACAGATTGTATATTTATTTTACCACAGCTAATTGCGAGATAATCTTTTAATACAAGGTTTGTTAATTGATATTGTGTTACAGATTATTATAACGGATATACTATTTTTTTGTTTTATGAGATACCTCTAAGTAGCAATTATTATTTTATCTTTAGCAAAACAACAAATATAATTATTGATGAATATTTTTCAATCTTATGGCTTTATTATAGCTGTTTCAGTTATACTTATAGTTTCGTACCTGTTTAATATTATCTCTAAAAGAACTGGAGTGCCAAGTGTATTAATGCTTATTACAACGGGTATTGGTATACGTTATCTTATAAGTGCTACAGGAATGTCAGAGGAGATTGACTTTTTTTCTGTGCTTGAGATATTGGGTATAATAGGACTAATAATGATTGTACTGGAAGCTGCTCTGGATCTTAAACTTACGCGTGATAAACGGGGACTGATCATTAAATCGTTCTCTATTGCACTTATATCGTTAATGATTAATGCGTTTGTTATTGCATATGTAATACAGATGTATATTGATGCTGATTACTATACATCTCTTATTTACGCTATTCCGCTGTCGATTATAAGTAGTGCTATTGTAATACCAAGTGTAAATGAACTGTCTGAGTATAAAAAGGAGTTTATGATATATGAGAGTACTTTCTCTGATATATTTGGGATTATGTTCTTTTACTTTTTGATACAACATGCAGAATCATCGGGTGTTGCATCGGTTAGTTTTAATGTTGTATTTACAATAATAATTACTGTAGCACTGGCTGTTGCAATAAGTTATGGGCTTGTATTTCTGTTTCAGAATATAAAAACAGAGGTAAAACTGTTTCTTCTTATTGCAGTGTTGTTGCTTCTTTATTCAATAGGAAAGACACTTCATCTATCATCACTTATAATAATACTTGTATTTGGGTTACTCTTATCTAATCGTCATATATTCTTTAGAGGAAAATTGGCGTGGCATATAAAAGAGGAGGCCGTTGATAGTATCCTTAAGGATTTCAGACTTGTTACGCTTGAGAGTTCATTTGTTGTTCGTACGTTCTTTTTTATAATATTCGGAACAACAATATCGTTAGCAACACTCTTTAACGGGCAGGTTGTGGTTGTTAGTATAATTATTCTGGGGATACTTTTTGGGGTAAGATACCTTGTTTTCAGACTGTTCTTTAAGAAGGATATAAATCCTATGTTTATGATTGCACCACGCGGACTTATCACAGTACTGTTATTCTTTGCAATACCTGAATCGTTTCAGGTGAGTGAGTTTAACTCAGGAGTACTGCTTATGGTTATAATTGTTTCAAGTGTGGTTATGGCATATGGTCTTATGCGTTCTAAGCGTAACGGTAAGGTATCAGAGGAGAAGGATACTGATACTCCGGAAGGTGATGGATTAGATGAGGCTACTGCTACTGATAATAGTACAGAACTTAATAACTCTTTTAATGAGGAACTGATAACTGATAAGAGTGATGCATCAGTTGATAATCATGGCTAAACAGAAGCTTGAATATTTACTCTTTATGAGAGAATAAGATACATATGAAGATATTACATACGTCTGACTGGCATCTTGGGAAGAGATTAGACGATTTCTCAAGATTGCCTGAGCAGAAAGATATATTGTGCGAGATTGAAGAGATAGCAAACAGAGAGAATGTTGATGCAATTATTATCTCAGGAGATCTGTTTGATACATTTACACCTCCGGTGGATGCACTCAATCTCTTTTATCGTTCGCTAAAACGAATGACAAACAATGGGGCAAGACCAATAATTGCTATTGCCGGTAATCATGATTCACCAGACAGGATAGCTGCACCTGACCCTTTGGCAAGGGAGTGTGGGATTATTCTTATTGGTTATCCAAATACTGTTGTAGATAAGGTTAAACTAGATAGTGGTGTAGAGATTATTAATACAGATAAAGGTTTTGCAGAGATTGTTATATCCGGAAACGACGAAAAGCTGAGAATTATTCATACACCATATGCGAATGGGGTAAGAATGCGTCAGTATATTAATCCTGAAAATGATAGTGAACTCAGAGAAACATTGCAGAGGTATTGGAAAGAGTTATCGGAACAGTATTGTGATGATAAAGGGGTAAATATACTTGCAACACACCTGTTTGTAGTTGGCAGAGGCGAAGAGCCACAAGAGGAGCCGGATGATGAGAAACCTATACTTCATGTAGGAGGAGCACAGGCAATATATACAGATAATTTTCCGGATAATCTACAATATGTGGCTCTGGGACACCTTCACAGACCACAGTTAATAAAGGATAACAGATATCCAATATGTTATAGTGGAAGCCCCTTAAGTTATAGCTTTTCAGAGGCATCGCAACAGAAATATGTAAATATAGTTGATGTAAAAGCCGGTGAGAAAGCAGAGGTAAAGAGATGTGAACTAACTAAAGGTAGACCATTGGTGCGTAAGACATTTGATAATATTGATGCTGCTGTTGAATGGCTGTCAGAAAATGAGATAGCTCTTGTGGAGTTGACAATAAAGGCTGATGAGTATCTTACAGCAGCAGACAGAAAACGATTAAATGCTATACATAATGGTATAATATCTATTATTCCTGATATAAAAAACAGAGAACTTATTAGCAGTAGTGTAAACGAAATTGACCTGAAAAAGAGTCGTGAGGAGCTGTTTAAAGAGTTCTTTTTAGCGCGTAAAGGACAGAACGTAAATGATGAGATATTAGATCTGTTCAGAGAGATTACAGCAGAGGAGGAGAAAGAATGATACCAGTTAAACTTACAATAGAGGGTCTGTACTCATATCAGACTCGTCAGGAAATAGATTTTCAGCAGCTATCCGATGCCCGTATTTTTGGAATATTTGGTAGTGTAGGTTCTGGTAAATCATCAATCCTAGAGGCTATTACATTCTCTATTTATGGCAGAACAGACAGGCTAAATCTGAGTGGAGATAATAGAACCTACAATATGATGAATCTGCGTAGTAATAAGCTGTTTATTGAGTTTATATTCTGCGATGGTCGTGAGAATAATGAGTATAAGGCTGTTGTTACAGGACGCAGAAATAGTAAGAGGTTTGAGGATATTCCAAAGTTTGAGAGATCATCGTATATTAAGCGTGATGGAGAGTGGATTCCGTTAGATTGTGAGAATGCGTTAGAGAAGGTTATAGGATTAAACTATGACAACTTTAAGCGTACGGTAATTATTCCGCAAGGTAAGTTTCAGGAGTTTTTGCAACTTAAAGATTCTGAGCGAACAGCTATGATGAAGGAGCTCTTTAATCTGGATAAGTTTGAGTTATCTAATAAGGTGGTTTCTGTTGAGAAAAAGACGTTTGAAAGGCTGACTAATCTGCGTGGTAAGTTAGAGCAGCTTGGTGAGATATCGCCAGAACAGGTTGAAAATGTACAGAAGAGCTATGATGAGGCAGATAAGGAGCTAAAGGTGTTAATGTCTGAGCTTGAGCTTCTGCGTACAAGATGTAATGCAGCCGATAAACTTAAGGAGAAGAGTTTGCGTCTGAATGCGGTTACAGATCAGCTATCTATGCTTAATAGCAAGAGGAGTGAGATGGATATCAAACAGAAGAGACTTGATGAGTATATACAGTGTATTACAATATTTAAGGAGATTCTGAATCGCTATAAAGGTAAAGAGCTGGAACACAGGAACAGTGTTGCAGAGAAACAAAAACTTACCGAGTTACTTGCTGTAAGCAAAGAAAGATTGAGTAGTATAAATCTTCAATATGATAAAGCAAAAACAGATTTTGATAATCGAGAGATCCTTGCGGAGAAGCAGAGAGAGTTGAACAAACTGCTAGAGGCTAGAGGGAAACAGAAAAGTGTTGATGATAATCAGTCGCGACTTAAGAAAGGAAGAGATATAGTTAAAAAAACGGAGGCTGATAAGTTACAGATATCAAAGCAGCTTGAGATAAGAAGAGCAGAGTTGACCGAACTCAAAAAACAGCGAAAGGATATTACCATACTATCAGAGATAAATAGTTGGTTTAAAGATAATACTCAGTTTAATAAACAATTAGATGGGGTAGAGAAGGAGCTTAAAAGTCTTAATACAGATAAAGAGGATAAGGAGCAGTTATACAGAGATAAGTTTGGTAGGGTTTTTCCAGAAGAGGCAATACCAGAACGAAATCAGTTTAATGATTATGTTACAGCCACTCAGAATCAGATGAGTGATGACCAGAAGGTTATTCAGAATCAGTATGAACATAAGCTTGTAGAGAAGAAACTTGGTGTACTGGTTAATGATTTGGATGATGGAAAACCTTGTCCGTTATGTGGTTCAGAGCATCATCCGGTTAAGTGGAGTGCCGATGGGTTTGATATTGCACTTAAAGGGTTGATTGATAAAAAGAATCAGCTTACAAACAGAATTGAACTTGTATCAAATCTGAGGAGTGAGGTTAACAATATAGAGTATAGTTTAACAGAGATAACAAAAGGGATATCTGCAAAAAGCAAGCAGATTGAAGAGATAAAAATTGCTATAGCTGATCATAGTGCAAAGTTTATCTGGACTGATTATAGCAGAGATGATGCAGTAAAGGTAAAAGATGATATAGATAAGAGTAAACGTAAAGAGGAGCAGATAACACAACTGGATAAAATAATTGAGGGAGAGGAGAAGAGGTATAGAGATGCTGAAGCCAATCTTGAGAAATACAGATCGGGACTTGAGAAGATTGAGAAGGAGGTACAGCAACTGATTACCGAGCGTGATACTCTGTTTAAGGATATTAAGATCATTGTAGCGGATAGCTATAAGGATAATCAACAGATTGAAGCTGACAATAGAACATTTGCAGAGAGGTATAAAGCTATTGGAGAGTTGTTTGAAAGTGCCACTAAGGAGCGTGATACATGTGTGGGATCTATATCAAAAACAGAGGGGCAGTTACAGCTACTGAACGATAATATAGTGAAACTGAAACGGAACCTGGATGAGATAGATGCGGAGTTGAAGAGATTACTTAGCGAGAGTAACTATAAGAGTAATCAGGAGGTTGAAGCTGTTCTTAACCGAAATACAGATGTTAAGGCTGTACAGCAAGAGATTGATAATTATACAAAGATGCTATTCTCTCTTGATGCTGAGAAGAAGGCTCTTAGCGAAGATATCGATAATAATAACTATAATGAGAAGGAGCATCAGGAGCTGTCAGCTAAACTTGTAGAGATAGATAAAATAGCACAGCAGAAACAGCGTGCATTAGGTGAGCTGTTTAAAGAGCTAACATCGTTAAAAAAGGATCTTGAGACAAATAGGGAGCTTGTTAAGGATATAACAATACTTGAGAAGCGTCATGAGAATATAAAACTGCTTAAAGGGTTGTTTAAGGGTAGTGGGTTTGTAAATTATGTATCATCGGTGCATCTGCAACAGCTGTGTGTTGCTGCAAATGAGCGATTTTTTAAGCTTACAAATCAGAAACTCCAGTTGGAACTTACCGATGATAATAAATTTAGTGTACGCGATTTTATGAATGGTGGTAATGTACGTAATATAAAGACACTTTCTGGAGGGCAGACATTTCAGGCTGCACTATCGCTTGCTTTGGCTCTGTCTGATAATATACAGCGTTATAATGGAACGGGGCATAACTTCTTTTTTCTTGACGAAGGTTTTGGTTCGCTTGATAAAAAATCGTTGGCAATGGTATTTGAGAGTCTGAAATCTTTGCGTAAAGAGAACAGAGTAGTAGGAGTTATATCTCATATAGAGGAGATGCAGCAGGAGATTGGTGCATGTCTTACTGTAGAGAATAATGAAGATACAGGTAGTATAATACGATATAACTAAAGAAAGATTTAATTATAGAGACTAAGCAGCTAAGCTTAGTCTCTTATCTTATCAAGTAACCTGTTAAGTTCAAAAGTCTCTTCTTTGGTTAATTTAAGAACAGAGGAGTCTGATTCCAGATTGTATCTGTCCAGAGCAGATAGAATTTTAAGTCCACGTTTAGTGATAACAATATCCTTCTTTCGTCTGTCTGAAGAACACTCAGTTCTGTCAACATACCCTTTGCTATACAGTTTGTCAATAATTCTACTTACATCTGAACTTTTATCTAACATTCTCTCTTTGAGGAATGAAATCCTTAGAGGACCATCAGATATATATCCTCTGAGCACTCTTAATACATTGTATTGTGGTTCAGTCAGATCATGCTTTTTTAGAATCTGCAGTAGGTTATAACTTAGCTGTTTGGCAGTATATATTATATTTATTCGCGCCCTGTGATACTCATCTTTAAAACGACCTTTTATCTCCTCTTCAATTTTCATCTGTTTATAATTCTTTTTTATTTGTCAGATGAAGCGTTGCATAATAAATCATTATTGTGTGATAATTTTTTCTCATGCTCCGTTTCATAGCAGCTATTTGTTATATTATTTCAGCAATATCATCAAATCCTCTTCGTGGTCTTCTTGGATATAGTTGTTTAGATTCATCCTTATAACCAATAGCTATATTCATAACAACAGCTTCTCCGCTGTTTAGGCCAAACTCTTTATGTATGCCATCAAAATCAAGCCCACTCATAGGGTGAGTCTCTACACCAAATTCTTTTGCAGCAATCATAATAGACATAGCCAGCATCTCTGCAAATTTCATCTTACGCTCATCAGTAGATCCATATAGAAATGCTGCGGCATTTTTAGCACCATCAACCATATCTTTATTACTTCCAACACTTTTAAGCATCTCATCCCATACCGGATTATCTTCTGAGTAGCCCTCTCTGTTTCCAATAATAATTATGTTTGCCGATGCCTCTAAAACCTTTGGTTGTTTGCTTGATAATTCAAACAGTTTCTGTTTAGCCTCTTTGCTTTTAACAATAATAAGTCTCCATGGTTGAAGGTTAAATGCCGATGGGGCAAGAACAGCAAAGTCAATAATATCTTTTATTAACTTGTTGTCTAATGTTTTCTCTTTGTCAAAGAAGTTTACAGATCTTCGTTTGTTGAATAGTTCTCTTGTATCCATATCTTTTTGTTTATGTTTTACTTATCATAAACAAGTGAATACAATAAATGTTGCAACATTTATTTTTTGTAAGAAGTATTGCTATTGCAAAAGCAGTTCTGTATCTTGTTCTATATGTTGGTTTTTTATGTTGTAAAGTGGTTTACTTATATAGGATAAAGAATAAAATAGTAGCTATAGCAAACAGAACAGCACCTGATATTAATGCTATGATCAGAGTTTTTTTCTGCTTTTCTTTCTCCTCTTTTGTAGGTTCAATAGGATTTGGGTTTTTATATTTCTCAACAGCACTTCCTAGTGCCAATCCAATTGCTACACCAATTGCCGGACCTACACCAATTTTTCCTATTAACATACCTAATGGGATTCCAAACAGGATACCTAATATCATACCAATTGTTGTGAAATGACCTTTTTTGTAGCGCTTTTTCTCGTTCATAATTAATATGTTTAGTGTTTTGTCATAACTAATAAACTAATCTTTAGATATAGTAAAAGAGGAATAGTTTATCAGCGTTGAATCTTTGAAATTATTTAGCTTTGCTTTTTCTCTCAATCACTTTCATAGCTTCACGTTTTGTAAGTGGCGATAGTTCCGGATGTTTATCTATATATCTTATTATCTCATCAGGATCTGTTTTTGAGTACTCTCTTAATATCCATCCTATAGCTTTATTTACAAAGAATTCTCCGGTATCTTTAGTTATATCTATTACTCTATATAGAAGTTTAAGATCTGTATCGGATTTATATTTTAATTGAAATAGTATAGCACAACGTTTTAACCATATATTGTCTGATTTTGCCCAGCGTATTACATAGGTCTCAATTATATCAGGATATATTTTAAAGTGCATGCCCATATGGTGTGGAGCAATATAATCTATAGAATCCCACCATGAGTTACGTACTGCCAGGTACTCATAAAAATCAATCTGATCTATTGGTGCTTTCTTTACAAATTTTTCGAGAATAACAAGTGCCAGATAATGAAATTCCCTCTCAGGCAGTTCCCATAACTCTTTTATTATGGTTTTAAAATTATCGTTTTCTGGTAAGCTGTATTGCTTAAAGAACTCTCCGTTCAGAACCTTGCGTTCAGGGGTTTTTATACCAAGAAAATCAAAGTTATTCTTCATATATTTTGCCATAGGTTCTGCGTTTGTTTTATCTGCATGTTTATGGTAGAGTTCTGTAATCGTCTTGGTATAGTTGTGCATGTGTTTAATTAATTTGGTTATAAAACCAAATATAGCTATAAATTTACTTTATATAATGTCTAATTGTTAGGTTTATAGAGCCTATAATGGTTATATTTGCAGCCTATAAAATAAGTAATACCCCACTATGATTAGTAATGACTTTGCAGAGGTAATGCAGAACAAAACCGATGAGCAATTAGCTGAGATTTTAAGAAAGTATAAAGAAGATTATCAACCCGAAGCGATTGTTGCAGCAGAAGTGGAGGTGAAGAGGCGTAATATAGATATTGATGTTGTTTACTCAAGTGTTAAGGAGAGCAATGTTCTTGAGAGAGATAATGAAGAAGTAGTGATTCTGGTTCCTAATGTTGGTATGCGATTTGTTCATATTATTATTGATGGAATGGCATTTATGTTCTTGCTTGGATTTATATCTGTACTTTTCCCATTTTTTGGAGGAAGCAGAACTGAATCGTGGATTTTATTCTTAATGATATTCTTTTTGTATTATACTGTAATGGAGTTGAATTGGCAAACAACCTTAGGTAAGCTACTAACCTCATCAAAGGTTGTAGTATTAGAGACAGGAGATAGACCTGATCTTAGAATGGTACTTACTCGTACTGCAGTGCGTTTGGTTCCTTTTGCTCCGCTTATATATCTGTTTACTGGTTGTGCTATGCACGACAGATGGTCTGGTACTATTGTTATTAGAGAGATAAAAAAGGATTAAAATGGAATATAAAAAAGAGCAATCAATCTGACTGCTCTTTTTTATATTATTGGAATTATTACTATCTCAACTCTGCATTAAAATCGCGTTTGAATGTAGCAATCATCTTGTTCATTATCTTATCAATCTGTTTATCTGTAAGTGTTTTTGACTCATCAAGAAGCGAGAAACTGATAGCATAAGATTTCTTGTCTTCTGCAATCTTATCTCCTAGATAAACATCAAACAGGTTAACACGCTTAAGTAACTTCTTCTCTGTTTTAAAAGCACTCTTTTTAAGATCGTTAAAGCTTACACTCTTATTTAGTAAAAGAGCAAGATCTCTACGTACCTCAGGGAACTTAGGTATCTCTGTGAATCTAACCTTATTCTTTTTAGCAGTTTTAATAGCTGTTTCAAGATGAATGTCAGCATAGAATACATCTGCTTTAATATCAAACATCTTTCTGGCTTTTTTACTTACAATACCTAATTCGGCAATGGTTTTGTTGTTTAACGTATATCTTATTGCCTCACTGAATATATCGTTACTGAAGCTCTCAATAACTATATTGTTCAGATTAAACCCAAGACGCTCAACAACATTATCTGTATAACTCTTAAGTGTAAAGAACGTAGATTTATCAGCAGGGCTAACCCAGTTTGTCTCCTCTTTCTGACCTGTAATAATTAGTGAAAGGTGCATAAACTCAGAATATTTGTTAAGCCCCTCTTTTTCGTTATCAGCAAAGTAGTGTTTGCCGATCTCAAACATTTTCAGATCAGCATTTCTACGGTTTATATTGTATATTACCGATTCAAGACCACCAAATAGTAAAGACTGGCGCATGCCATTAAGATCACTACTTAATGGGTTTAGTACAGAAACTGTTCTTTCCGCATTAAAACAGTCCAGATTCTCGTAATATGACATCTTAGTTAATGAGTTATTCATAATCTCATTAAATCCGTTTGCCGCAAGGTAATCTGATAGTGTATTTACTATAGCTTCAGGATCTGGTTTTCTTGATGTTTGTAGTGTAGATTGTACCATTTCTGGTATCTCAACATTGTTATATCCGTAGATTCTAAGAATCTCCTCAATAACATCAGCTTCTCTTTGTACATCAACTCTGTATGGAGGAATCTCAAGTTTAAGTGTCTTTTCGTTTTCCTCAATAATGTTTATTTCAAGACCGCTAAGGATGCTTTTAATTGTCTCTTTACCCAGATCTTTACCTATTAATCTTTTAATATTTGCATATGACACGTCAACCTTAAACCAGTTGAATGGAGTAGGATAGATATCTGTTATTTCTGAAGATATTGTACCACCAGCAATCTCTTTTATTAATAGTGCAGCACGCTTAAGAGCATAAACTGTATTTTCTGGATCAACACCGCGCTCAAAACGGAACGATGCATCGGTATTTAGACCGTGGCGTTTTGCAGTTTTTCTTACCCATACAGGGTTAAAGTATGCACTTTCAAGGAATATATCAGTTGTACTATCAGATACACCGGATTTTATCCCACCAAAAACACCAGCAATACACATTCCGTTTTCAGTGTTACAAATCATAAGATCTCTTTCTGATAATTCACGCTCCTGCTCATCAAGAGTAATGAACTTTGTTTTATCAGCCATAGTGTCAACAATAACCTTGTTACCAATGATATGTGCTGAATCAAAAGCGTGTAATGGTTGCCCTGTTTCATGAAGTACGTAGTTGGTGATGTCAACAATATTGTTTATCGGAGCAAGACCAATTGCTTTAAGACGTACCTGAAGCCATTTTGGAGACTCTTCTACCTTAACACCAGATATAGTTACACCAGCATATCGCGGACAAGCTTCGCTATTCTTAACCTCGACATCAATTGTCAGGTTATTATTATCTGTAGCAAAGCTATTTACATCTGGTTTTGTAATATTTATCTCCTCTTTTTGTGATAGATATGCGGCAAGATCTCTTGCAACTCCAATATGTGATGATGCATCAACTCTGTTAGGAGTAAGACCAATCTCAATAGTATAATCTGTCTCTATCTCAAAATGCTCTTTTGCAGGTGTTCCGGGAGTTACCTCCTCTTCAATAACCATAATTCCTGCGTGTGATGTTCCAAGACCTATCTCATCTTCAGCACAGATCATACCATGTGAAGGTTCACCACGCATTTTAGATTTTTTGATAGTGAATTTATCATCGCCCGAATAAAGAACTGTTCCTACAGTAGCGACAACTACAGTTTGTCCGGCAGCAACATTTGGTGCACCACATACTATAGGTAGAACTGTATCGCTTCCTACATCTACTGTTGTTACACTAAGTTTGTCTGCATCAGGGTGTTTTGTGCATGTAAGAACCTTTCCGATAACAAGCCCTTCAAGCCCGCCTTTTATAGACTCAAATGATTCAACACCATCTACCTCAAGTCCGGTATCTGTAAGTATAGAACACATTTTGTCAACAGAAAGATCAGTTTTTATGTAATCCTTTAGCCAATTGTATGATATCTTCATAATAGGTCTCTGTTTTTCTACAATTTATATCTTATTCAGTATCAGTAGCCGTAATTCAGCCTGCCGATTTAATCCACAAAAATAGTCAAAAAACCTTACTGACAGTTGTTGTTGTGCCTTAAAATTTATACTCCTCACAAAAAAGAGTTATACCTTGGTAGGATTATACAGATATGTTGGTAATTATATAAGTTGATATATCACACTCTGTAAAATTTGTTGTTGAACAACCTAAACTTATAGTGGAACTTTACATTGCAGTTTGCTATATTTGTTTACAGGGGAATTTCTTCTGCTCTTTTTAGTTGTAAATGATGCCAAAACCGGATATTCTATGAATTTTACAGACAGATACTTTGATTTTAGAGAGTTTTTTAATAGGGTTAAAAATAGTGGTGAATATAAAGGAATTATGGTTCACAAACGGTATATGAAATCTTCATCATCGCATATATTACCCGGAGGTTTACAGTATCATTGTGATTATCATAAGACTGAACTTCCGATCTCTGAATCGTTCTATAATGATATTGGAACAATTGAGAAGGATGTACAGATAAAGGATATTTTTGTAGAGGAGAATAGAGAGTTCTGCTACTATATAATTACTCCACATCAACATAAGGCCAATAATGTTATATTTATGTTTCACGGATTTAATGAGAAGAGTTGGGATAAATATCTGTTGTGGGCAGAACGAATATGCAGGGATACAGGTAGTGCGGTTGTACTGTTTCCTATTGCTTTTCATATGCAACGTGCTCCGGTGAAATGGAGCGAGAAACGTAGTATGTTTATGTTGAGTGAGCAACGTAAAAAACAGTATAAAGATATTGCCAACAGCACATTGAGTAATGTTGCAATAAGTATGCGTTTGCAATCAATGCCTCAGCGTTTTATATGGTCCGGATTACAGACATATTACGATGTTATACAGTTTATAGAAGATTGTAAAGCAGGTTTAAATGATTATATAAGTCCTGATTTTACATTTAATATATTTGCATATTCTATTGGCGGACTGCTTGCAGAGATTCTGAAATTGTCTGATTATAAAGGTTATTTTACCAATACCAAGGTCTGTCTGTTCTGTGGTGGGGCAGTGTTTAACAGATTGTCACCGGTGTCTAAATATATACTTGATAGCGAGGCGAGTGTTGCTCTATATTCATATCTTGTAGAGCATTTTGATAATATGCTTAAGCGAGATGATCTGCTAAACCACTATATTGATGGTGATCATGTTGAAGGAAAGGTATTTCACTCAATGTTGGATTATAATCGTATGCGTGATTTCAGAGAGGAGTTATTCATAAAAAATGAAGGAGATATCTATGCTATTTCGTTGAGACAAGACAGAGTGATACCATCGTTTGAGATAATGAATACACTTAAGGGAGCATACAGAGATATCGCAATTACCATTGATGAGTTGGATTTTGATTATAACTATAGCCACGAGAACCCATTTCCTGTAGGTAAGAATAGTGATACAGTTGCTGTACAAAGAGCTTTTGATATGGTGTTTGATAGAGTAGCTGGGTTTTTAGGATAGTATTTTATTATATTTGAGATCTTTTATTCCGAGTTATATTGAGATTGTATAGCTTGAGTTTTATTCACAATGTGAAATCAGCAAGCTAAAATAGATACTTGTATGAGCTGATTATATTAATAAAATTAAGATAGATGAGAACTTTAGGTTTGTTATCAGTTTTTTTACTTATAAGTTTTTGGGGTTATGTATATGGTAAAACAACAAACTATGATAACAATAAAGAAATTGAAAATAAGGTAAGTACCCAAATTGTAATTTACGATACTGATAGAACATCATTGTTAAATAGAACATATAGTGTTCTGTTTAATAGTAATTATGATAGCATAATGTTTGATTATGCTTTAAGAGACGCTTATTTAGTTGCTAAACCAAAACTTCATAAAAAACGATTTAGAAAGAGCTATGAAATATCTCCGGATAGTAGTTCTTATATTGAGATTGACCTTTTAGCTGGTGATATTTTTAACGATGGTGGTAAGTATCTTTTACTAAATAGATCTCTTGATGAGGCTAATATTTCTTTTGAACTGTTTAGAGTTGATGGGAATAAGCTTGAGTGTATTGTTAGTCATAAACTTGAATATTATCAGGATTATTTTGATTACCGTTATCAGATAAAGGATGTAAATAGGGATGGTAAAAAGGATCTTCTTATTTACTGGTTATATTCTACATGTATTGACAGAGATATGTGTACTGTATATTTGAAAATGGATGATATTAGTACGTTTTCTGAAAAACATGAATTTATAAACCCAACTTTTTCGTTTAAAGAGGGAGTTGTTAAGTGTTATCAACATTATTCAATTGAGGGAGGAATGCTTTATAAGTACATATGGAACGGTTTTGAACCAAATCCTGTTGAATATATTTATACTGATTTTGAGAATAAGGGACTATATATCAGGTCAGATAAGGCTTTTAGTAATTATAAAGACGTAAAAGGCGAAAGTCTAAAATCGTTACCAAAAGAGTATAAAAGGGGGAAATACTATAAGCAATTTATTAATAATGGCACCTATTGATTATGACAAAAGAGGAATTGGGACAGTTATATCCTATTGTGGTAAAACCCTATAACCCGAAGTGGGTGAGCTATTACGAGGATGAGAAAAGTTTTCTGCTATCTCAGTTTTCTGGAAATTTATTGGTAGAACATATTGGTAGCACTGCTGTAGTTGGATTATCAGCAAAACCAACCATTGATATACTACTTGAGAAACCGGATGGAGTATCAGACAAAGGTATAATTGATATATTTGAGAGTTACGGATATATTCATATGAAGGAACAGACAAATCATCTGATGTTTGTTAAAGGTTATACACCTGAAGGAATTGAGGATATATCATACCATATTCATATAAGTCCACTTAATCAGAGTTGGCTTTGGGATAGAACCTATTTCCGCGATTACCTTAATTTAAACAATGAACTCAAGATAGAGTATCAGGATATTAAGATTAAATTTGCCAGAAAATACAGAAACGACAGAGAGGCATATACTGAATCTAAATCAGATTTTATAAAACGTATTACTATTGAGGCTAAGAGAGTTTTGGATAGTAATTAAAAAACCTGCTACGCGGATGCATAGCAGGTAGACTATAACCAAATTTGGATAACTTATTTAATAATAAGTTTTTTGGTTATGGAACTGTAACTATTGATTATTTTAACAAAGTAGATGCCTTTGTTTAGCTGATTGCAATTGATATTTGTATTATCTTCAGTTATATACGATCTGTATACCAGTTTGCCACTGTTACTATATATTGAGACATAACATTTGGCTGCGCCTTTTATATTTACTATATCTGAACATGGATTCGGATATAGGATAATATTGTTTTTTAGTGTATCATCAATATCTGATGGCATATCCTTCTGTCTGTTTACGGTAACTGTATATACTGTCTTTTTTCCGGTATTTGAAGTTACTGTGTAGTTAACGGAACCTTTAGAAAAATCTATACTTTCATTTATTCCTGGCGATACTGTTGCATTTTCAGATATCTCTATTTGAGGAGTTATATTTGATATATCCATCTGTTTTGATACTGTAAGTGTTACAGTTTTAGATTGGTGAGATATCTCAGTATCACCTATTTGTCCGTTTATAGTGAACTTAATCATTTTATTCTCACTCTCTTTTATAGTTGTAAGCTTAACTGTATATATTGCCTCTTTTCCGCTGCTTGATGTAACAGTATACTGTACATTATCACCTGAAAAATCTGTTGTTTTTCCGCTTCCCGGATTTATTGTAGCACCTGTTGATACCTCAACTTGTGGTGTTATAGAGGTTAAATCTGTACTCTCAGGTATTGTTATCTTTACAGTTTTACTACTATGCGATATTACAGTCTCTCCAATTTGATTTGGTATGGTGAATGTTACAATCTTATTATCTCCTTCAGGCTTCTCTTTCTCAGTATGTATTGTCCAAACTCTTTCTGTACCATTCTCAGCAGCTACAGTAAAAACTACATCCTTTGAAAAATCTCTTGGAACCATCGGGTCAGGCGTTATTGTAGCGTAGTCAGATATCTCAATTTCCGGTGTAATTCTGCTAAGATCTGCACTATATGGCATTATTACATTTACCGTATTATCCTCGCTGTTAATTACCGATTCACCAACCTGACCCTCAAGATTGAATTTAGTTATCAGGTTACCATTACTCATCAAATCCGGTTTTCCAATTAGTATATCGTCTATCAGAAGGAATGTTGGCATAATGCTGGTTTGCGGAGTACATACAGCTTGTATAGCAATGTATATCTCATCGTCTACACTTATTCCTTTGTATGCTGCTGTAAGATCAATATCCAGCTCAGCCCAGCCCTCTTGCACAACGTAATCAGAAACAAGGTTCACTGTAAAATCTTCTGGCTTATTACCTGTTTTAGACAATTTTATATTAATTACCTGACTATTATCTGTGAACCCTGACACATATGCACGGAAATGTGCCCCTTCGGTTACCTTAAAAAGAGGAAATACAATCCAATCGTTATGGATATTGGTTTTGTGCTGTTGAATTACAAGAACATTCTGACCGCTGTGTGCCATAGGAAGCTTCTTTTGTCTCCATGTAAGTTCATCATTGTTTTCGTTGTAAATAAACCAGTTTTCAGGAAGTTCACTATCTTCAAAATCGTATGATATTTTTACAGAAGCAACCTGAGGCGCTTTTGAAATACCTTTTAAATATAGTGTAGAACTTCCTGCTGATGTGGTAATAGTCATCTCTCTGTTGTGAATATTAACATCTGTAGGATTGTATGTTACAGCAAAAGTTTTAAACTCTCCTGCATCAAGTGTAATACCTTTAGTTAGTGTTGTTGTAAATGGTGTTATATCAGATATTTTGTTTATTGTAATGGTATTATCTGTATTATTACCAATTGTAAATATATCTCCCGATTCAATACTCTTATTTACCTCAGTTGTAACACCCCATTCGCTTTTGTTTAGTGCTACATCTTCCGGCTGATTTATAGTAAAATCATCAACAAACAGAGAGTAGTTACCTTTATTTGATACTGATCTTATAGCTATAAACACTTCGTCATTGTAGTTAATGTCAGGAATATCAGTAAGCATAAACTCATATTTTGCATATTTTTTTGCAGGAACTCTATCTACAGATATTACATTTTTTGTGAAATCAGTAGCAGTGTTAAGTCCTGTTTTTGAGATTAATACCTCCATACTCTCTTCGTTAGTATAGAACGATGATTTTGCATAGAAACTCATTTTGGATCCATGCTTTACCTTTACAAGAGGTGTTATAAGCCAGTCGTTGTTTTTACCACTTTCTGATCTTTTTATCTCTATACTATTATCGCCACTGTTTGATTCTCCGGTTTTTATCTGCCATGTTTTACCACTATTGTTACCATCTATAATAGTCCAGTTTTGTGGTATATCATCACCTTCAAAACCCTCATTAATTGATGTAACAGCCTCTATTTTAGGAATACCATTTCCTGTGAGTTTTATTGTAATATCTCCTGCATTTGTTTCAATAACAAAATCTTTAGTATATGTTTTTGCTTCGGTAGGGTTAAAACCAAATGTAAAATTGTACGATTGATACTCTCCAAGATTAAGAGAAGCTGTAGCTGCCGAGGTAAGTGTTGTAGAGAATGCTGTTCCAGAAAGATCTGTAACCTCGCTTATAACAAGATTCCCAACACCCTTATTGGTAATTCTAAACTGATCAGATACCATTGATAAGCCTATCTGTGCTTCCATTATACACTCAGTATTGTTTACTGAAGGAACTGGTGTTGTAGCAGGAACACCAACAGAAAAATGGTCAAAATCTAACCAAGCTTTGTTACGTGAATCTACATATATTGCGAAACAGATTTCATCACCTGCAGATATTTGTGGATTATCTACGAGTTTATACTCAAATTTTTTATAACCCTGAAGTTCAGTTATTTTATTTATATTATCTATCTCAATTGTTAGATCATCGATTATGCGTTGATTCTTTGATACTAGAACTTTAAATGCTCCAGGATTTTCTGTACTTCTTGATTTGGCATAGAAACTGAAGAGATCATTTTCTGATACTGTAAACTTTGGCGAAATAATATAATCGTCGTACGTCTCATTCCATTTACATTTTAACCTTATACCATAGTTTCCAATTTTTTTAGCATATCCACTTACTTGCCATATCCCTGAATCGTTGTTGTTATTAATAACCTTCCAGGTTGACGGAATATCTCCACTCTCAAAACTTTCAGTGAATGGTTGTGCACTTATTGCAAATGGAAACAGTACCATTAGTGCGAGTAATTTTAACTTCTTAATCATAATGTAATGTGTTTAATTTGTTGATGCAAATAAAGGTTGTAAATATTGATAATGTGGTGTTGTTTAACGATTGTTACAACTGATATATGAATCAGAATTTATAAAAATAGACTACATTTGATATATATGTATTTGATTATCAGTTTTAAATAATTCTGTCGTATATACTGTAGGAGATATTTTTATAGAGTTTGTAACCTGTGTTATAGTGCATGATATAATGCTATGTCTGGTGACTATATCTAAAATTTGGACTGATTTTGATATTTTAAGTTTTTATATAGTATTAGTAGATTTGCAAGGTGTATTTAAGTGTAGATTTTGACTATAATCTGATATGTTGCCTGATATTTCTACTTTGTACTAGGTTTTGTACAAAACAAAAACATTGTAATGATCTTTAAATTAGATTTATAATATATATTTATCTGTTGATGTTATCCTTTAGAATATATCATTTTTAGATGAAACTGTAGACTTCACTTGTTAATTGATTGTTGAAGCGTATTATTTATTTGTAGTGAACATCTCACGATTCGATTATTGATTCTGAATGATTGGCTAAAAGAGATATACTTATCGATAGTGATTAAGGTTAGACAAATATTAATATAAAAAAATGGAGCCTTAAAAAGACCCCATTAATATTATGATATATAAGAATTATTAATCAAGCGATATTGTATTTTTCAGTTTGTACATCTCTCCAGTTTTTGGTTTTCTTAGAATTGTAAAGTTAATGGTGTTACTGCTTACTGTATAACCACTGTTGTCCTTAACTCTAATTACTACCTGTTTTGTATTATTTGCAGGAACAGCATCGTCAAATACAAATGTAGTTACAACAAATGAATTACCAACTTGTGGACCATCAGCAGAAGCACCATTTATAAGTAGTGTGTATTCAAATGGAGCAGTGCCACCAGCAGTAGTAGCTGTAAATGTTACAGGATCTTGCTCACATGCTCTGTTGCCTGTTTTATTAGAAACGATATTTACTGATAATGCAGGTAGAATAGTAACATTAAACGAACATGTAGCTGTATTATCAAAATTATCTACAGCAGTCCAAGTTACTTTGGTTACACCAATTGGAAATTCTTGTCCGTTAAGTGTTGTTCCGCCACCGTTAAAATC
Organism: Bacteroidales bacterium UBA6680; assembly: GCA_002454955.1. Lineage (GTDB taxonomy): Bacteria > Bacteroidota > Bacteroidia > Bacteroidales > UBA6680 > UBA6680. Next base: position 63,733 of record DKJY01000045.1, on the reverse strand, counting down.
GTGAGTTAAACTCTTGATACCACGAGCATCAGTTGCTGTTGCATTTAGAGAGTTATCAGGTACAAGATAAGTGTGTGCGGGTTGATTTTCTGTATAGATTTTATTTGTAACACAGTTAATTACAGGATCAATATTATCTTGAATGATCTCAACAGTAAATGAACTTTCAACAGGTGTTGTTCCGTTACCGTCATCAAAACGGTAGGTTACAGTTGTTGTTCCAACGTTAAAAAACGATCCTGATGATTTTCCTGCAATAAGAACACCATTTAACCCTGTTCCACTGCAGTTATCTGAGAATGTAGGAGCTACATAGGTTACTGTAAGTCCTGTTTCACTGGCTTTACAGTAACGAGTAATACTTAGTGTTGGAGTTTCAACTGTTGGCGATGTATTATCAGCAATAGTTACAGTTGCATTACACTGAGCCTGAAGCCCATCATTATCAATAACTGTAAGTTGTACAGTATGATCTCCAATATCAGAACAATCATAATCAATTGACGCTTTACCATCAATAAGCATATTTGCAATTGTTCCGTCAGGATCAGATGATCCGTTGTTTATATTTGCCGGAGTAACAGTTACATTTCCTGAAGCATCAAGATTGGCAGTAAAGCTACGGCAGTTTGCTATAGGGTTCAGTTTATTCCTAAGTATTTCTATCTCAACATCTGTCCAAGCTGACTCTCTTACTGGTTGCGATTCTATACTTCTGTCTTTAACCTTATATCTGAATCGTTCAAATCCTGTTTCACCCACATTAGGCGTGTATGTAAATACACCAGTTGTTGTATTATAATTAATAACACCTTTTGACATTGCCCTATCAAGGATTACAGAACCAACGTCAATTGTTGCATCACCATCCTGGTCAGTATCGTTATCGGTTAGTTTAAAGCTTATAGCCGTTGCTTCTGGTGTTGTATAGTTATCTGCTACTCCTTGTGGATTATAGTTATTGTAGTATGCTATATTTATAGTTACTGTAGCAACTGTAGATATCTCTCCGTCATCATCTCTTAATCTGTATGTAAAGTGATCAGCACCAAAGTTTTGTCCTGTTGGAGCATAGGTAAATGTATTATCACCAAGAATTGTTGCAACTCCTTTTGTTCCGTTTGCCACAATTTCTGCCTGTGCATTATCACCCAATCCTGTATCATTTCCTTTTACATCGCCTGTAAGGATTGTATATGTCGGATTTGTTCTCTCTAATACATTGTATGTGTCATCATGAGCCACAGGAGTATCATTTACTGATGTTACAGTAATTTTTACCGTACCTGTTGATGTATCACCATCAGCATCAGTAATTCGATAAGAGAATGTATCCTCTCCATGATAGTTTGGTGAAGGTATGTATGAGAATGCCCCATTGGTGAATGTAAACGTACCATTTATTGAAGATCCAGGAAGGAGTATAACTGTGATAGGAGTATCTCCAAGACCAGTATCGTTATTCAATACATTACCAGTTAGTGCAGTTGTCTCGTCCTCTATAACAGTATATGCATCGTCAACAGCAACAGGTGTTTCATCATCATCAATAATTGTACCTTCTGCATTATCATCTACAAAATTAGCATTTACAAGGTTTGTAAGGGTGACACGTAGTTTTTCATCACCTTCTTCGTCAGTATCTTGCGTTGTCTGTATAGATATTGTTGTAGTTGTAGTGTTTCTTGCAATCATACCATTCAACGGAGCTGGCATAGTGTAGTCTGTTCCATTTGTTGATATATTGGTTATGTTGAAGTCGAATGTAATATCGTTGGTTGGGTTTATAACTGTTGTGTTAACATTAAAAGTTAAAATACCACCCTCTGTAACATTAGCATCTGTAATAAATACCATTGCAGTACCAGTATTATCAGTTATTGTACCTGTATAGTTAAGTGGAGTAGATGCTATTGTTGCATTTACTGGCGAACTGAATTGCAGAGTAAATGTCTCAGGTATTTCTGGTGTACCATCGTTTATAGCTGGTATTGATATTGTTTTAGATGTCTGTCCTGGAGTATATGTTAAGGTCTTGCTACCTGCTGTATGAGTAAAGTCAGTACCTCTGGTAGCTGTAACTTCTAAAGTTTCGTAGTTAACAGTTACATTCTCACTACATGCAACAGATAGGTTAACAACAAAGTTGAGATTTGTTCCTTCATTACCAATAAGATTAGCACTTGTTATTTCAGGAATTGTTTCGTTCTCAGTTATACGTATCTCTCCATTGCTATTTGCTAATGTAGAGTTAGTTTGATTCTGGATCTTCGTAATTATTGTTTCGTATCCGGCAGGTGAAGGTTCAAAAACATTATCATCAACAATATCTAATTCAATTGTTTTTGTTGTTTCTCCTGCGGCAAAAGTAATTGTAGCTGATGCTGTTGTTACATTATAGTCTGCTGGTTTTGTTGCTGTTCCGTTAGATATAATGTATTGTACGTTAATATCGTATCCAGATTCTTTATCAAGAGATATTTCAAAGTTATATTTACTGCCAGGGACATTTTCTGCAACATTGTCATTAGCCAAAATTGATACTTTTGATTGAGCATCACCATTATCCTGGATAGTAACAGTAGCATTAGAGTCATTAATATTTGCTATTGTTGGATTAGATATATCTATATCAAATGTCTCATTAGGTTCGTTTATATTATCGTCGGTAATTGGAACTGGAATAGTTACTGTTAATGATCCGGGAGGAATTGTTGCTCTTCCTCGCGCCTCAGTGTAGTCTTTTCCATTTATAGCAGTACCATCTGTTGTAGCATAATCAAATGATATTGGAACAGCCATTGTATGAGTCATCTCAACTGTAACCATTGCATTCGGTTGTCCTTCTATTACGGTAATATCTTTTATCTCAATACAAGGAACTGCATCAATATGATTAGAAGGGAATGTCTCTGTAGAGTGTCCTGCACATGTTGTAATAGCTGTAACCTTATATCTACCTGGTTGTGTAACTGTATATTTATCGCCAGTAGCACCAGATATAGCAGTATTATCCCTGTACCACTGGTACACAGTATAAGGATTACCTATAACAGAAAGTTCCATGTCGCCTGCACAAAGTGCATATCCGGAGATAGACGGAGCAGCATTAATAGTCGGAACATCACCAAATCCGGAAAAATATCCGTAACGTGTACCTCCTGAAGAGTTACCATTTATAATACCTACATGAAACAGACCTGATGTATTTGAAAGAACTGTCGTAGTTCCTACAGGAATCTGTGAAGTTGTAAATGATATTCTTGCTGCTTTCCAGAATGGTGATCCTGTATTCTGGAATGCACTAGCTGGAATTTTCCAGTGTGGGGAACCATTTAATCTAAAATCGCCTTCGGCTCCGGCTAATACCATGATATTTAAAATAAATGTATTATTTGTTGAACGTGTAAAACTTACAGTTTCAGAACCTGTACATTTATCAATAGCAGGTAGAATTGCAGATCCCATTTCGTTACCAAAACCAGTAACCTGCCATACATAAACGTTTTTGCTAGCTACAATACGTGTATAATTATTTTCAAGTTCTTGCACATGTGTTTCTCCTCTGTTAATTGTAGCAACATTAGTACCGTTAACCTCAATTGTAGTGTTATCCTCTGTGGCAAGTATAAATACAGTCTCCTGATTTATTGTTCCGGTATTATAATTTCCTGATTGAATATAGAACCTTCCGTTAAGTGTATGCCAACCTTCAGGAAGATATCTTCCTGAAGCCCATGAGTATACTGTCGATGGTCTTGCATAAATACGTTGGTTAGTAAAATTATCATTCCAGCTGTCAAAGTGTTGAGTGTTGTTTCTGCTCTCTAATTCACCCTTAATGGCAATATACTCTTTTCCTATAATGTCTAAGGGTACAATCTGATCTCCTCCAACATCATAGCCTCCCCAGAACGATTGCATAGAATCGTCACTCTGTGTAATTGCAACGTTCTTAAGAATTGTACCAGATATATCGTGTGCTCTTACATGCAATCCTGAAAGGTGATCCTGATTCGATCTACCGAACTCATCATCAGACTGTTTGTTTGAATTACTGGTAGTTACTCCCGGAAAAGGTCTTACATGACTGTTTACCCAGGCTGGAGCAGCATAGAATGTCTCTCCACGGTTAAATGGACCAAGACGTACAGTTCCGGTAAGGTTTGTTGCACCATATCTTATAGCTTTTCCTGCAGGTATATCAAGGGTTATATATGAATCATCTTCTGAGAAAACAATATTTGCAGATGAGTGAGGGTTGAATGTGTACCATCCGTTTGTTCTATTATAATACCTGTTCTGGAACGGGACAAAGAACTCAGAACCTAATGCGTTCTTACCTTTCAGCGCAAAAAGATCTGTATTATTACTCTTGGCTGTTTCATAGTATGCAGTTATATCTTCTGTTGCAGTAATATGTATACCTTTATTGTTCTTACCAGGAGTTGCAAGATCGTAATCTTCAACATAATGATTCTCTATTTCATCAATCCATGGTTCAAGATTGATTCTTCTGGTTGTATTTGCTGCAAGGTTGTAAACCTGTGTTGTAAATGCAGGGTTAGCTGGCATTGATACTGTAATTGTGGCGGCATTTGCTTGCGTTGTAAGGTGCAAATATATAGGTCTGTCACCATGGTTCTGGGAAACCTCTGGAGCAACAAACCAAAACTCTTTATCTGTTTGAGCGTAAATAGCGTTAATAAAAAACAGCGCACATAGTGCAATGAATAGCTTTTTTAACATGGCTAATTTGCGTGTTATAGGTTTAATTACAAATGTAATGTTTTTATTTATAAATGATATTATGCAGATATTAAAATAAATAGTAATTATTGATAGTGTTCATCTTGTGTATTTTGTAAAATGCCTATTGTGATTGATATACAGGTTTTTGTATACTTATGTGTTAACCTTTTGCTAACGTTGATTTGTCCTATTTTGCATATTGTTAAGAAGTGTAATACTGTTCTATATGTAAACCTAGGTATGTATGGTAATAAAACAAAAAAACGTCTGGATTGACCAGACGTTTTCAGTTGTATATTTATTGTTTTTACGCGTTTGTATCTTTAAGAATTACATCGTGTGCGCCACCTTCAATTATACTTGTAGATGATACAAGTGTTATTTTAGCTTTATCTTTTAATTCAGGAATTGTAATAGCACCGCAACTACACATTGTAGATTTGATTTTACCAATAGTAACATCAAGATTGTCTTTTAGTTTACCAGCATATGGGACGTAACTGTCTACTCCCTCTTCAAATTTAAGATTCTCACTACCACCCATGTCATAACGCTGCCAGTTTCTTGCACGGTTAGAACCTTCTCCCCAATACTCCTTAACATAACTGTTGCCCATCTTTAATTTCTTTGTTGGGCTCTCGTCAAAACGGGCAAAGTATCTTCCCATCATCATAAAATCTGCCCCCATTGCAAGAGCAAGAACCATATGATAATCCTGAACAAGACCGCCATCAGTACATATAGGAATATATATACCAGTTTTTTCGTAATATTCATCTCTGGCTTCAGCAACCTCTATTACAGATGATGCCTGACCTCTTCCTATACCTTTTTGTTCTCGGGTAATACAGATAGAGCCGCCACCAATACCAACTTTTATAAAATCAGCGCCAGCTTCTGCAAGGTAAAGGAAACCCTCTTTATCAACAATATTTCCGGCACCTATTTTAACCTTATCGCCATATTTATCTTTGATAAACTTTATAGCGTTGTACTGCCATTCTGAATATCCGTCAGAAGAGTCAAGACATAGTACATCTACACCAGCTTCGACAAGAGCAGGTACTCGCTCTTCATGATCTCTGGTATTTATACCAGCACCAACCATAAGTTTCTTATTCTCGTCAAGTAACTCGTGTGGATTCTCTTTGTGATCTTCATAGTCTTTTCTGAAAACAAAATAACATAGATTCTGATTTTCGTCGATAATAGGAAGTGTATTTAGTTTATTCTCCCAGATAATGTCGTTAGCTTCAGATAGAGTAATACCAAGTTTTCCGTGAACAAGTTTTGAGAATGGAGTCATAAACTCTTCAACTTTTTTGTCCATAGAATCTTTGTTCTCTCTGTAATCTCTGCTTGTTACAAAACCAAGAAGCTTACCGTTTGCACTTCCGTCATGTGTAACTGCAATTGTAGAGTGTCCTGTCTTCTTTTTTAGTTCAATAACATCTTTAAGAGTGCTGTCAGGTTTTATATTTGCATCGCTAACAACAAATCCCGCTTTAAATTTCTTTACTTTTTTAACCATCTCAACCTGATTTTCTATTGATTGAGATCCGTAGATGAATGATAGACCACCATTTCTTGCCAATGCTATACCTAATCCGTCGTCAGAAACAGATTGCATAATTGCCGAAACAAATGGGATGTTTAATTCTATTTCAGGTTTATCGCCTTTTTTAAATTTTACCACTGGTGTTTTAAGAGATACAGATTGTGGTAAACATTCTTTAGTTGTTAAACCCGGTACTAATAAGTACTCGCTAAAAGTCCTAGATACATCGGTGAAATAATGAGCCATGTTTTTCCTCCTTTGATTCTTTTGAGATAAAAATTTCGCAAATATAATCATTATTAATCTTTAAAAGACCTGATTAAAGTAGTTATTTTTTCTAATATTTTAAGTATCGGATGCAACGTTTGGCTTTTTGATAAGTCTAAAAACTGTAATTCAGATTCAGAAGAGATTGCTTTTGCTGAATGACTTGATAATGAGGAGATAATTTATACTAATCAATTAAACAATAAACTTAAATGAAAAGAAACTACATTATTTCTGTTCTACTTGTGTGTTTTTTTGCAAATTTTATGCTTAATGCACAATCAAGTAGTGATGTTGCTAACTACAGAATGGCTGAACGATTTTCGCCAACTAAGATTAGCAGAATGGTTTTTTCAACTACTGTACGTCCGAACTGGCTTTCAACAGGCGATAAATTTTGGTATAATTACAGAACTTCAGAGGGTACTTTCTACTATATAGTAGATCTTAATTCGAAAAGTAAAAGAAAGCTTTTTGATAATCATAAGATGGCATCTATGTTAACCAAGATAACAAAAGATCCTTATGATTATCAGCATTTACCAAAGATGAAGCTTAAGTTTGTAAAAGACGATACAGCTTTTCAGTTTGATGTTACAAGTACTCAGGATGAGATAAAGAATAAGAAAACTGACGAATCTGATAAGAAGGATACAAAGGATAAGAAGGATGATAAAGAGATAACCAAAGATAAAAAGAAGAAGGGATCTAAGAAAAAGAGTAAAGATAGACCAAAGAAAAAGGTGTTTCATCTGGAATATAACTTGAAAACAGGAATTTTATCAGAGATTGTTGATTGGAAAGAGAAGAAGGATGATGCTAAATGGGCAAATATCTCACCCGATGGTCAGACTGTAATTTTTGCAAGAGACTATAATCTTTACTGGATGGATAAGGATAATTATCAAAAAGCACTTAAGGATGAAAAGGATTCCACAATTGTAGAACATCAGTTAACTAAGGATGGTGTACAGCATTATGCGTATGGTGGAGGATATACCAAGATGGTAAATGATAGTGAAAAGAAAATTAAAGAGGAGTCTGAAAAGAGGAGAGGGGTATGGATTCAATGGTCACCAGACTCAAAGAAATTTGCAATGGTTAGAAGTGACAGACGTAAAGTTAAAGAGTTATGGGTAATTGATGTGCTTAAGAATCCTAGACCAGTACTTGAACCATATAGATATCAGATGCCGGGAGAGAAAGAAGCACCTCAGTATGAGATGTGGGTTTTTGATATGGAGAAGAGAGAAAGTGACAAAATAGATGTTAGTAAATTTGCAGATCAGAGTGTTTGGATTCACAGAGCTAATGTTACAAATAAAGAGTCAATAAAAGATTATGTTCCTTCAAAGTGGTTATCTAAATCGTCTGATAAGATATATTTTACAAGAATAAGTAGAGATTTACACAAGATTGATCTTTGTGTTGCAGATCTAAATACAGGTGATGTAAAGGTTCTTATTGAGGAGAGATTAAATACATATGTTGAAACAAGAAGTTCGTTTTTTATAAATAATGAAAGAGAGATAATTCATTGGTCTGAGCGAGACGGATGGGCTCATCTTTACTTGTCTGATACAAATGGAAATATTAAAAAGCAACTTACATCTGGTGCATGGCATGTTCAGAATATTGTTGATGTAGATGAAAGAAACAGAGTTGTATATTTTATAGCTAATGGCAGAGAGAAGAATGAAAACCCATATTACGTACATCTTTATCGAGTTAATTTAGATGGAAGTGGTTTAACGTTGCTTAACAAAGGAAACTACGACACACGTATTGATATGAGCGATTCTAAACGTTACTTTATAAACAACTATTCACGAGTTAATAGTGTTCCTGCAAGTGAAATCAGAGACTCAAGAGGTAATGTAGTAATGAAATTAGAGACAGCAGATTTATCAAATTTGTTTGCAGCAGGATATAAATTTCCGGAGCCATTTAAGGCTAAAGCGGCTGATGGTATTACAGATATATATGGCGTTATATATAAGCCATTTGATTTTGATTCTACCAAAACATATCCTCTGATTGAGTATGTATATCCGGGACCACAAACAGAGGCTGTTAATACAAGGTTCTCTTCAAGAATGGATAATACAGATCGTTTGGCTCAGTTAGGCTTTGTTGTTATCACTCTCGGAAATCGTGGAGGTCATCCATCAAGATCAAAGTGGTATCATAATTACGGATATGGGAATCTTAGAGATTATGGTTTGGCAGATAAAAAGTATGTAGCAGAACAACTTGCTGACAGATTTAACTTTATAGATATTAACAGAGTTGGTATTACAGGTCATTCAGGTGGTGGATTTATGTCAACAGCTGCATTGTGCCAATATCCAGATTTCTTTAAGGTTGCTGTATCATCTGCAGGAAATCATGAGAATAATATATACAACAGATGGTGGAGTGAGAAACATCATGGAGTTAAAGAGAAGAAGATGGACGATGGGACATCAAAGTTTATATATGATATTGAGAAGAATTCGCAGTTAGCAAAGAATCTTAAGGGTAAACTGTTACTGGTAACAGGTGATATTGATAATAATGTTCATCCGGGAAATACTATACGTATGGCAAATGCTCTTATAAAGGCTAATAAACGTTTTGATTTCTTTATTATGCCTGGTCAGCGCCATGGTTTTGGCAGACAGAGAGAGTACTTTTTCTGGTTAAAGGCAGATTATTTCTGTAAACATCTTATAGGTGACGGATCTATAAGTACAGATATCTTTGAGATGCGCAGAGAGAGAAAGATTACATCAAGTAAGAAAGAGAGGTAAAAGTTATTTGAGGAGCGAAAAATCGCTCCTCAATTTTTTATATCAATTTGTTTTACGAAGATTTAACTTCCATATATCAATAATATCGTTAGGCATCTTTGGTATAGCCATATTATCCTTATGTATAGCATTATATACAGATAGTAGTTCTGCAGGATTCTCAATTACCTGCTTTAATCCACTTTCGCCAATCTCATTGCTAATGGCGTTATATATATAATAACCAATATAACTGTCGGCAATGGGTCTGTTTCTTATAGCTTCAACATCAATAATATCGCCTTTGTAATATTTCTTTAATCGGTTAAATGACAGGTCTGTGTATGTGTTCTCTCTTATCTCAATATATGTGGTATCAGGACTTTGACTATTTGATAAAGCTCGGTAATTTGTAATCCACTCATTATATAATTCATTTAGGAGCTCCTTATTGTTGTACATATCCTTTATATACTTATTTTTATAGTCAATACCAATAAGATGTGATGATCCATTTACAATAATCTTTTTTTGCCATCTGTATATTGTATTGTCTTCTGTAAAGTTTATTTTAAACCATCTGTTATACAGATGTTGATGAACCCTGAGTGCTATGACATTTTCGAAATCATTAAAATTATTATAATCAATAAGATCAATGAATATCTTGTTTTCACATGGATATACAGAACTGTTACCATCTATACATAAAACCACCTCTATATTATGATCCTGATTTTTATTCTCCGGAAGTATCTTGTTTACAGTGTGGATGATATTATTCTCAATATTAACAATATTATTGTTAAGTTTATTCAGCATCTGTTCTGCATCTATATTGTAACCATTATTCCAGTATTCAATCCATTGATCTGTTAATACTCCGGACATTGATACTTTTTTATACGGAAGGTTATAGAAAGCCTCTCTATATGCATTTTTACCTTTGAATGTTGAAGCATTATTAAATGCTGACGATGACTGTCCCAGAATTGTATATTCCGGAAGTTGTAATAGTGTTTCTATTTTATGTTTAAGAACTGTGTCGTTTCTGTTTTCGGTTATTTTTATAGTATCGTTAGTGTTGCCATTATTTATACTAATAGTATCCTTACTTTTAAGGTAATTTATTACTCCAATGAATCTTAGTGCGGGTTCGTTGTTTATTTTAAGAATGCTATTTTCTTCACTTTTGCATGCACTTATAATAATTGCTATTATAAATATCAGATAATATAGTTGTCTGTTCATATGTAATAAGTTTGTCTCTTAAATATTATATAATCTGCATATTTAATCATATCTCACATTACAATGATCTTTAATATGCTTGATTCACTTTTTTATGCCTTCACTCTAAGGTATGCAAAAGTATATATACAAGTCAATAAAAAAATAGGTTTAATTGTAAAAAAAATCAGATAAGTTTTATAAAGGTGATATAACTCAATTTTGAAAAAAACTTTTAATTATCTATTGAGTTTGAAGAAAAATGGTCATAACTTATGAATTGGAATTTTTATGATGTTTAACCTAATTGTATATTTATTTATGACCCCCAAGTTTTATAAGCCCCAGTCAGTTCAGTTAGAAATTTATAGAAAAGCTTTAGAGATTGTAAGAAAAGATGCTGAGATATGTAGGATTATGTCTGGTTATGGTTACACTATATCTAAGATTGATGAAGGAGTTGATCTATTGGTAAAAACCAAAAGTTTGTATGCATTTAATGCAAAAGAGGAGTATCAGTACAAAAGGGCAAAGAGCATGTTTATGTCTACCTACGATGTACAGTTTACAATATTTAAGTCGCATGTTAGAAAAGCTGTTATGATTTACGGAAAAGAGAGTGTAACATGCGAGATACTTGGCATTAGTGGAGCTATTCCTCTATCATATAGAAGATCGATGAGTGTTATGAATAGATTCTATAATAATATTATTGAGAGAGGAGATGTTTTAAGGGATTTTATTCGTAGTGGAATATCATCTGATTCATTAAATGTAGCTAAACAGAAATTGAGCGAGATTGAGGAATTAAAGAGTATATATGATACTGTAAAGCAAGGTGTTGTTTCAACAGAGGATAAAAAAAACAAGGCTTTTGACGATGTTAAGGAGTGGATGCAAAATTTTGTAAGCGTATCAAAGGAAGCACTTAAAGAGAGAAAGGAACTGCTTAAGATTATAGGCTTGACGTAGTTATTGATCTAATAGAGAGGGTTGTTTATTTTACAACCCTATTAGTTATTAATCTTATACTTCTTTTTATCTCTTCAATTATATATCTGTTTTTAATGCAGTGTAGTTGTTGTTTAAGAAATGGTAAGCTATCATTAAAAGAGGATAATGCTCTTATAGTTTTCCAGACAATAAGATCGTTATCTTTATTGCTATTTATAATATTGATGAGTTTTGTATGGTTATAACTATTATTGTTATAGAAACATACATAGCCAATTACATCAATAGCTTCTGGTGTGGCAATACTATTGTAGTCTGCTATATATTTGTCTACAAAAGGGATCGCCTCTGATTTGAATCGTATAATAGTTCTTGCTGCTATATCTCTTGGTAAAGGATAACTATTCTTTTTAAATGGTTTTAAATCAACTTTTTTATGCTGATTATCTCCTATTTTGCCGAGAAGTTGGGTAAGTGGAGCAATAGATATTAACCCAAGATGAGTTAATGAATTGCAGATCTCAATTTTAGTATATAATTTCGTCTCTTTCTGTAGCGCGGAGCAAAGAACAAGAACAGTTTCGTTATCTATATACCCTTTTATTAATCTGGCAGCGGTAGTTCTATCTGTACTTATATTGCTGGATAATAATTGTATAAGTTTATGTTTGTTTAGATCTTTATATATAACCTCCTTGCCGTATTCAACAAAACCTCTGCTTTGCAATTGTTTATTAGAACTTAATAGTTTATTCATGTTTGTATGTAAAACCTTCTGAATAACACTCTTTATAGAACTGATTAAGATATTCCAGCATGAACTTATGTCTCTCTTCAGCCATCTCTTTACCTTTAGGTGTTTTTATAAGTTCCTTTAGGCTCAATAATTTTTCATAGAAATGATTTATAGTAGGAGATTCATGTTTTTTATACTGCTCTTTTGTCATATTGTATCTCGGTTCTATATCAGGATTGTATATCTCTCTGTTTTTGTAACCACCATAATTGAATGTTCTGGCAATACCAATTGCTCCAATTGCGTCCAGCATATCAGCATCGCTTACAATATCAAACTCCAATATTTTTGTTTTTTTCTGTTTATCGTTATTGCTGAATCCTATATTACTGATTATATATATTACCTTATCAATAGTATCGTCAGCTATACCAATCTCTTTCAAAAAAGTTTCTGTTTTTTTTAATCTATGCTCCGTATTATCACCAAATAGTTTATGATCTGCAATATCGTGTAGCAGAGCTGCCAGTTCAACAACAGTGGTATTGGCATGTGTAGTGTTTGCTATTCTTAAACTATTGTTCCATACTCTTTCTATATGCCACCAGCTATGACCCGATTCTGCATTGTTGAGTTCAGATTTTACAAACTTAACTGTTTTGTCAATTATAATATTTTTCACTAATCCTATCTTAAATAATCTTTATACTGTTTTATCTGTTTATCTGTATCTTTTAATATCCTGTTAATCTCACGTTGCATCTTTTTACTTGTTCTGTATATCTCTTGCGAATATACAGATATATCATATAGATTCTCTGACGCAATAACAAAGTGTTTCTTAGCCTGTGTAAGTTTATTAATAATTAGTTTAACATCATTATCATCAGGTCTTCCATTTTTAGATCTTAGTATCTCAACAACACTATTATTTATATTCACTCCTTTGTTAAAATTGCCAACAGCAATATTGTATTCCTCCGTTGCAATATTATATGCAGTATACTCAAGATGTCTTTTAATAATGCTATTTGTAACATCATTGTTGTATATTCTGTTGTATTTTGACTTTAATTTTTCAAGATTACTACTATTAAGATATTCGTCAATTGTGACTCTATAATTAAATGATGTTTTGTGATCTTGGTGTTTTAGGTTTTTATCAAATGTTCTGGCAGATATTGGTGATTCCGAAAATTGCCAGATTGGATCAAATGGCATATGGCTAGTTATAAATTCATCTGGATTGTCAAGAAAATACTTATCTCTGTAGATTTGGTAATATCTGTTTCCTCTGTAATATCCGGCAGCCCATGTAGCATCTATACACAGCCATTTGCTATTTATGTATACTGCATTCCAGGCATGCCCTAACTTAGATATTTGATTATTTTGTTTAGTATACCCCTCTATTACAACAGATTTTATTCCGGACTCCTTACAGAGTATATTGAAAAGTTCTGCATAGTGCTGGCATACACCAGTTCTACTTTTTAAAACCTCGTTAATAATCTGATTTTTATCACTGTACTCTCTTTCAATAGTTCTTATTCTGATATTATATTTTATATTGTGTGTAATCCAGTAAAATATAGCCCTTACTTTCTCCTCATTAGTTTCAGATTTTTTTGTAATTATCTGAGCCAGCTTTTTTACAGAGGTTCTGTTTGAATATTTAATTGTACTTACATACTCATCAATACCGCTGTATTTGTTTGTGTTATCCTGCGCATTAATATTTTGTATAAAAACGAACAGAACTATTTGTATAACTAATACTATTCTCATGGCTGTGAATATATAAAAAGAGGGACAAAATGTCCCTCACTTTAAAGAATAAATTTTGCGTGTCAAAATCAAAACTCTCTAAAATATTTCATAAACTGAACTCTCTCAAATGCAGCTGGATTTGAGCTATTGTCCTGACTCATTTTACCCATAAAATCGTTTACAGATTTGTAATCATTCTGATCCATCCAGTTAGTAACCTCTTTTAGCATTTTATTAATATGTTGTACACCGTTTCGGTATAATGTAGATGCTACCTGTACAGCTCCAGCTCCAGCTAATAACTGTTTAATAACAGCTTCGCCGTTATGAATACCTGTAGATGCAGCCAGTTGGCATTTAACTCTACCACTCATTATACCTACCCAACGCAGAGGCATTGTAATTTCATCTGGATTGCTTAATACATTTGACGATGTAATTTCCATATTATCAATATCAATGTCAGGGCTATAAAATCTGTTAAACAGCGTTATACCCGCAATCTTAGTTTTTGATATTCTCTCTATAAGCTTAGCAAGGTTTGCTGAGAAATATCCCATCTTAATATTTACCGGAATTGTTACCTGCTTTAATACAGCTTCAATAATATTAAAGTACAGATCTTCTGTTTCCTGACTAGTACGGTTAATATCGGTAGGAAGTGCAAATATATTTAGTTCTATAGCATCTGCTCCTGCCTCCTCTATCTGTTTTGCAAAGTAGGTCCACTGATCGGCAGTAACACAGTTAATGCTGGCAATAACAGGAATCTTAACAGATTTTTTTACATCACGAATAAATTGAAGATAGTTACCAAGCGGATCATCCATATCGTCGTACTCAAAATAACTCATTGTTTCAGGATAAACAAATCCTGAAGCAACCATCTTAGTCATATTCTTCTCTGTCTCTACTCTAATCTCTTCCTCAAAAAGTGATTTAAGTACAACAGCAGAAGCTCCTGCTTTTTCAATATCCTGAATATCCGAAATACTATTTGTAAGACCTGAGCTTCCTGCAATAATTGGGTTCTTAAGTTTTAATCCGAAAAATGAAGTTTTTAGGTTATGCATAATTATATTTTTTTAATTTCTATTTTCCTAACAGTTTACTGTAATCTTTGTTTAATTTATACTAATATATTTGTTATATAACTAACAAAGTGAGATGTTACTCTTTTATACATCTTACAGAGTATGAATCATTTTTGTTTGCTGTTCCGTTTACTACATTTGAAATGTTTTTTCGTAGCTCAATATATTTACCTTTACCTGAATCTTCAGTATTTAACCATATTCTGGTAAACTCACCGTCAGCACCATTAAACCCTCCGGTAGCTTCTCTTATTCCTGCAGGTATTATTCTAAGTTTAACAACATCTAATCCATTTGTTGTAGCCCACATATCTTTTGATTTTAAGGCATTCCCTATTGGTGTACCACCGTGCTCTGTATTCATAAATGCTACAAGCTGATTCCAGTCAGTAAGTGTTGGTACTCTCCATCCTGTAGGGCAAACGTTTTTGCTATCAGATACAACATTCCATGTATATAACCTTCCTAATGACTCTTCGTTGTTAGAGTTATTATACTCAAATTGAAATGTCTCTGGCGAATTATTAGAGATATCTGTACCTGTGGTTGTTGGACCATAAGGAATATTGGAGTTATTGGCAAATTTCTGAACACCAATGTTCTTAGACATCCAAATCTGATCACCTATTCCTATCCAATCAAAACTATCGCCTTCCTGATTATTCGAAGATCCCTCACTCTTGTTTATGACAAGACCAATTGCTTTTATTTCAGCAATGGTTTTTCCCTTATTTATCAGGACTTCAATGCCTGTTCCGGAATAATATTTGTCAACCCTCTTCTTCAAAGCTTCATATCTGGCTTCCAGAGCATCAATATAGAGCTTCGTTGCAATATCGTTGGTTCCGGTCGGATCTTTCAGGTTGCTTATTCTATTTCCGGATGCATTGGAGCCTTTATTTAATACCTGATTAATATTCTGAAGCTCATTAGTTATGCTTCCGTCGGTCTCTGTATCAATAAACGATATATCTTTAGTAAGTTCACTTAATTTAGTAGGTAATGTTGGTGTGTTGCTAATGTTTGAATATTTGAGATTTGTTAACATATTGTTTTTGTCAGTCAAGAGGTTTACATCTTTCGGAATAATTGGTTTTTCAGATAAGTCGTTGTAATTGTTAGATATAAATGTTGGCTTCTCGGTAAGATTGTTATAACTACCATCAAAAATCAGATTAGAATTATCTGTTAAATTTTTGATGTCAATTGGTATAGCAGGTTTGTCTGTTAGGCTATTGTAGTTACCGTCAAACAGATTTACAGTTGGATTAATATCAGCAAACTTTACACTCTTTAGCTTCTTACTATTGTCTGTAAACTCTGATATCTGAACAGGAATTACTGGTTTGTTTTTAAGATCAATATATTTACCAGAGAATATAAATGGTTTATTCTTTAGATCATTGTAACTACCACTAAATACTTTGTTGTCGGTATCTGTAAGTTGGTTAACTTTTGTTTTAATATCTGGTTTGTTTGTTAGGTCATTATAACTGTTTGATGAGAATGTTGGTCTGTTTAATAGCGAGTAAAAATCTATTTTAGCTAAAATGCTTGTGTTATCTGTAAGGTTATTAAAACTTGTATTTATCTCTGGAGTATTAACCAGATCTTTGTAGCTGCCAGAGAAAGCAGGGGTATTTCTCAGTTTATTATAATCAGCATCAAATATCTTTGTTGAAAAATCGGTTAGTTGGCTTATATCAGAAGGTATATCCGGTTTGTTGGTTACGTTTTCATAATCAATCTTATCAACCTCTTCAGTTACTTCTGCATGCATTGCAAACGGAACGGCCATTATTTGAGAAACCCCAACTGATGTACCATTTATTGTAACATCAATAAAGTGATTACTCCCAAGCCAATCAATACTAATAAGATTTCCACTAATACCAACACCTTCGCCAATGTTAAGATTTATAATGCCTGTTGAGTTCGATATTGCATCATGACTTTCTGA
Source organism: Bacteroidales bacterium UBA6680 (assembly GCA_002454955.1). GTDB lineage: Bacteria > Bacteroidota > Bacteroidia > Bacteroidales > UBA6680 > UBA6680. The sequence continues at coordinate 46,641 of DKJY01000045.1, read as the reverse complement.
ATATACAATACTACCATCCATATAACCTGTTCTTATCTTTATCTTTACAGATACCTGTTGGTTAATCATAGGCTGACCATTAATATCTCTCGCAATGGCCTGAAATTTAATTTTATTTGGTATCTGACCAGATATGTTAAGCGTTATTGCTATAATGAATATCATATATACTATTTTCTTCATGCTCTGTGAGTAGATTTAATTAATGTTCCTTTATACACCTAACATATAGTGCGGCATTATTAGCTTTATTCTCAATTAGTATTGCAACGCTTGGATACCATAATCTGATAATTTTTAAATAGTTACCGTCATGTGGCGTTAATGTCCAGAATACGGCTTGTTCAGAAAAGCCTTCGTATTTATTTCCGGTATAGTAACCATATGGTTCTGCTGTAAAATTAACATCATCACTGCCACCACCACCTTTCCATAACTTACTCTTAGATTTCAGAGACTGTCCTGATTCAGAACCTTTTCCTATATAGTCTCTCATTTTGATGAAATCTTGTTCTGTTGGTACCTTCCAGCCTGTTGGACATACATTTTTTCCTGATCGTATATCTGTTCCCAGATACATTCTGCCACACTGTTCAAGTAAAAAATTGTTATTATTATATATGTGTGTTTTTGTTATATTATCTCCGTTATTAAATTTTTTAACTTTCAGGTTTTCTATAAACCAAATATCTTTACCAATACCTTTCCAATTGTATGTGTTATTATCAGTATCTGTTACAGTACCTTTAAGGTTATCCAGGTTTGTATCAAGTGACAAAATCTGCTCCAGATTAAAACCTATCTTGTACAGAACTTCAACAGTTACTCCTGCATTGAATAACTCGTTTACAGATAACCCTGCATTCTTTAATAGTTCAGGGTTAATACCTTCAGAGACGATATCAGTGGCAGCAAATCCTGCATTATAAAGATCTGAAACAGAAGCTCCGCCAACAAGTAATTGATGTAGAGTAACTCCTCCGGCTTTACATTCGGCAATAGTTATGCTATTATTAATTAACTCTCCAATAGTATAGCCTTCATCCAACATCTCCTGTACTGTTAATCCGTTATTTTTCATACTAGTTACCGATGGTCTTGGAAAAACAGTATTTAGGGTGCTCTCCATCTGGTTTATTGCATCTAATAGAGCACTGGCATAACTTTTAGTTGCAGCATCTGAATTTGCTAAAGGGCTTCCAACATTTGTAATAGATACGTATCCGGCAGATGTGCCTTTGGACATAACGTTACTAAGGTTTTGTAATTCATTCTGAGTATCTCCATCCTCTTCTGTCTCCAGAAAGTTGATATCCTTTTCCAGTTCACTAAGTTTAGTGGGTATTATAGGTTTATTTTTTAATGTAGTATAATCTGCTTTTATACCATTTGTAACGTCACTGAAATCGCTAAAATCGGTAGGAATATCTGGTTTGTTAGTGAGATCATTGTATTTGCCACTGAATATGTTTGGTGCTCCTTGCAGACTACTGAACTTCTTATCAAATAACATGTTTGTATTATCAGTAAGTTCGCTTAAATCAGATGGAATATCTGGTACATTCTTTAATGAATTATACGATCCGTCAAATAATTCAGGTTTGTTTATTAGCAGATTAAAATTTATATTTTTCCATATATTGGTAGCATCTGCTAGTGTTGACAGATCGGTATGTATTACAGGCTTATTTACAAGTTCGCTATAATCACCAGTAAAACTCTGGTTTATATTGGGCTTATTAGTAAGATCATTGTAATCGCCAGAGAACAACTTGCTGTTTATATCAGTTAACTGATTAATATCTGTTGGTATTGTTGGTTTATTTAAAAGGCTATTGTAATCACCATCAAATATGGTTGGTTTGTTCTTTATTTTGGTATAATCTATCTTACTTAAAAGGGCTGTGTTATCGGTTAAATCACTAAGATCTGTAGGTATTACAGGTTTGTTACTCAGATTATTGTAATCACCATCAAAAATTGACGGACGGTTAACCAAACTATTGTAATCACCATCAAACAGTATACTATTCTTGTCGGTTAAATCAACTATATCAGTAGGTATACGTGGTCGGTTTTTAATGTCCAGATAGCTGGTAGAGTTTACAAATGTTGCCTTTTTTACAGCCATTGCGTATGGTACAGCTACCATCTGTATAGACGATGTAAAATTATTGTTTATCCAGATCTCTAAAAAGTTGGCTTTATTAAACCAGTCTACATCTTTTAAACTTCCTTTCTCTACAATGCCTCCTCCAATAATTATATTTGCAAGACCTGTATTGGTTGTGGTAACTATATGCCTCTCTATGTAAGGAGCATACCCGTTATGCTCTGTCTCTACAATATTTATCTTAATCTCTATCTTTTCTTCAGTATAGATATTACCATTGGCATCTCTCGCAATTAGCTGAAACTGAAATTTTTCAGGAATCTGACAAGACATATTGCCAGAGAGCAGAATAAATATATATAGTAAAACGAATCGTCTGCGCATATTCATAAATGTTGGATACAAACCTCTTTAACAATCTTTTATACGTTATCATTTACTATTAGTTTCGGTTAATACATTAATAAGATTATATGATATTATTCATTTCAATTAATTTGATGTACTTTAGCTTATACATTAAATAGTAGATGAGGAGAGTACTGATATATATATTTCTTATTACTGCTTCGGCATGCAGTAATATTAATAATAGTTCAGATTGTAATCTGTTTGTGGCATCCGGATCGTATGCAATTGTTAAGCAGTTAACTGACCCCGTTTCAGGCAGCGTGAGTATTAATGCTGCATCGTCAGGAGTTTTGGCAAGACAGATATATTCCGGGGCTGATGCAGATATATATATATCCGCAAACAGAGAGTGGGTTGATTACCTTATAGATTCTGGTTATATATCAAATAATGATACTCAGGTTTTATGTAACGATAGATTAGCCATTATTACATCTGCCGATAATAGTTATACAATAGATGATTTTTATAGTGAATTCAAGGAGGTTAAGAGTGGTTTTATTGCTGTAGGTAATCCTGAATTTGTTCCTGCCGGTAAGTATGCCTTTCAGTTCTTCAGAAAAAAGAATCTTCTTGCTAGTGCTGAAGATAAATTATTACTGGCAAAGAGCGTATCAGACGTACTTAAGTATGTTGAGATTAGAGAGTGTAAATATGGTATAGTATACCTCTCTATGGCAAAGCAGAGCCAGAAGATAAGAATAGTTGATACTTTACCACAGAGTATGCACAATCGTGTTGAATTTATTATATGTAAACTAAACAACAGATTAATCACTAATACAATGTATAATATGCTTTTATCAGATTCATGCAGAGATATTATAGAGTCTTATGGCTTTTACAGCGTAAGAGATAATAAATATTGATAAACAGATGTGGTTTACAGACGAAGAGATAAGGACAATTATTCTGACACTTAAAGTTGCACTGATATCAACTGTAGTAACACTACCAATATCTGTTATTATTAGCTGGTTTCTGGCACGCAAAAAGTTTAGAGGTAAAATATTTATCGAATCAATTATAACCATACCACTTGTTGCACCGCCTGTGGTTACTGGATATCTGTTATTACTGGCATTGGGGAGTAACAGTTTTATAGGAGGATGGCTTAATAGCACATTAGGCATAAAGATCGCATTCGATTTTCCGGCTCTTGTAATAGCTTCTGTAATTGTTTCGTTACCATTGTCTATACGTACAATGAAAACTGCATTTGAACTTGTTAATCCAGAGTTTGAGAAAGCTTCATTAGTACTGGGTGTATCGGAGATATCTACATTCTTTAGGATTACTTTGCCAATGGCATTGCCCGGAATAATTAGTGGTACTGTGTTGGCTTTTGCCAGATGCCTTGGCGAGTTTGGAGCAACAATTGTATTTGCCGGCAATGTATACGGAAAAACAGAGACCATTGCATTAAGGGTATATAACGATATGCAGATACCCGGACGTGAGAATGGAGTGTTAAGACTGATAACCGTGTCAATAATAATATCAGTTATGGCAATTGCTATATCCGAATACTATAATAGAAAAAACAGATACTATAAAAGCAACTAAACACCATTTACATCTCTATAAATGACAGTAGTTACAGTAGATATAAAACATACAATAGATAATAAAACCTTTGATTACAATGTACAATTAGACAAAGGTATTACCGGGATATATGGTTCGTCGGGTGCAGGTAAATCTACACTATTAAATATAATTTCGGGTCTTATAAAGCCTAATAGTGGCAGAATTACTGTTAACAACAGATGTCTGTTTAGTAGTGCTGATAAATGTTGGGTAAAACCATCAAAAAGAGGAATAGGATATGTATTTCAGGATGGCAGACTGTTTCCGCATATGACAGTTAAGCATAATCTGATATATAGTTGTAAACGATCTTATTCACAGCCACTGTTTGCAAATATTGTAGATACTCTCGCCATTCAGGATCTGTTAAACAGATATCCGCGCGATCTTTCAGGAGGAGAGAGACAACGCGTTGCAATTGGACGTACACTTATGTCGGAACCAGATATACTGCTGTTTGATGAACCATTCTCAAACCTGGACAGAAATATTAGAAGACAGATAATATCATATCTTTTAGATATAAACAGACAATACAATATACCAATGGTAATTGTAAGTCATATAATGGGCGATATTCTGCGTCTTACAGATCAGGTTATCTTTATAAAAGACCAAAGGGTAAGTATGTCGGGCAATGTTAAAACAATGTTGTTTGATAAAGGTAGTGATATGAAACCATCATCAATGATAAATATTATTGATGTAAAATTCTGCGATAAACAGTCAAACAAAGATATTCTAAGTTTTTGTTCAGAAGAGAATAGTAATTTTGAGATAAAGATTGGCGATACAGGCGAATATAAGCTAAACAGAGGTGATTCAGTAAGGTTGGCAATAAGACCAGATGATATTGCTTTGAGCACCAGCTCTGTTGAATATATATCTATTCAGAACCAGATAATGGGCAAAGTGGTTAAAATTATAAAGACCGAACAATCATGTTTCTGTATAGTAGATTGTGGTGTTAATCTTATTGCTGAGGTTACAGATAAAGCACTTGCCGATATGGATATATATACTGATAAGATGGTATACTGTCTTGTTAAGGCAAAGGCTGTTGAAGTAATATACCCATGCAATTAATAGTAGATAATTGTAATAAAACCTACACTAACTATCTGCACTGTTTTTCTTATAAATTCAGATTAGGACAAACACATTATTAAACTATCTTTGGACAAAATTGAAAGGTTCTATGATCATATATTCTGTTTCTAATAACGACTCTAATAATCTGTTTGATAGATTTAAATCACTTAACGATAACGACAAAATATTTATAGCATTTGTTGCGATTGCCGGTGAAGGTTTTGAGAAAAGTGAATTTATAAATACCATTAACTACTTTAAAGTATTAAAATATAAGAACAAGAGTGATCTATCTTTAGCTTTTAGCAGGTTACGTAAAGAGGGACTGCTTATATATGATAATAACTGGACATGTAATCATACTATTATCGGAATGATTATAAATTATGCCGAAAAAAGTAACTACTATAGCAAAGAGATAGTCGAAAAAATTCTTCGTTTTAATAGTAGTAGGGAATACTCATATCTTCGTGACAACAGCATAATTAAGATGATGTTGTTGCGAATATCAATTATAAAGAGTGATGCAGAGCTATTTATGGTGGCTAAAAATGAATATGAGTCAGGGTTTAGTTTTATTGATGCCCCATTTGAGATAGCTTTAACAAGATCTGTAATACCAATATTAACCTATACATTTGATACAAACCTGTTTGAATCTATACCTGAAATATATCGTCCGGGTATTATCAGAGGGGTATTCTACCGCTATATTTCAAATAAACCTGTTATGCTCAAATTATATAACTATATATATAATACAGAACAAAATCAGATATATAATGGCGAGCTTAACGACTGCTGGTTTCTTTTGCTATTTGCAGGAGTAGATTATAGTGAACTTAAACAGATAAAGAGCAAATACATTGATATGGCAGGATTTGTAGAGCATCTTTTAGAGGGAGATACCTCTGAGGCTATTAATCTTGCCCGTGAGTTTGCTCCGCAATACCATAAAGCAGTTGGTTCAAGAAAAAAGGTGGTACATGGTTTCTTAGGGGTATTCTACTGTATTGTATTGTTACTTGACGATGATAAAAAATCGAATAGTATTGTAAGTTCATACATTAAAGGAGGAATAAAATATGGTGACGATTTTATTGGTAGCTTCTATAATGTGTTGGATGGATATTACAAATATTTGCAAAACGACAGATTTAATGCAGAGAGATTGATTAAAGAGGCTGTGTTTAATGATAATTTCCCATATCTTTCAGTATTTGCACAGTCTGTAAATGCATGGACAGATATAAAGATATTCCCTGACTCAGGAGAGAAGTTCAACTCAGAGAATATTAACTTTTATTCAGAGTGGGAACTTAATGAGATAAAAGTTATATGTAAAGATCTTGATTTTAGCAATCATACTTTTGAGAATAGTTATAAGAGCTCTTTGGCAGATCTTGTTAAACCAAAGGAGGAGTGGGAGAATGTTGTTAATGCTATTAAAAATCTTAAGCTTGAAAGGGATAAAAAGGAGAAGAGTGAAGATGCAACCTCAAGGTTAATCTGGGAGGTGAATTTTGAGCATGGTATACTTATGCCATATGAGCAGAAGAGAAGTGCTAAAGGTTGGAGTGCCGGTAGAAAAGTGTCATTGACCAGAATAATGAAAAAACAGCTTGACTGTATGACCGATAAAGATATTGGTATAGCAGACAATGCCATTAATGTATACCGAGGATACTATGAAGAGAACGTAAATATAAGTTTTTCCAGTGCTTTACCTTTTCTTGTAGGGCATCCGAATCTGTATATGTTAAAGAACCGTGATCTTAATCTGGAACTTGTTAAGAGCAAACCGGAGATTGATATAACTCAGGAGGGTGATTTTGTTATTATAAGCTTCTCACCTGAAATATTCTTAAGCACTACCAATATTATTGCAGAATCTATAACCAGATATAGGTGGATAGAGGTTACTTATAATCAGGTAATGATTGGTAAAGCACTTGGCAGAAAGAGTCCGGTAAAGATACCCCTGTCGCAGATAGAGGCTATTCATGATATAATAGATGTTGTAAACCCTTACACCGAGATAAACAGCACAATAACACATAAGGATACCGAAAAAATAGACGGTAATACAGATATAATAATACAAATAGTACCCTATGGCGAAGGGTTAAAAGCTAAGCTGTTAGTTCGTCCTCTTACAAACGAAGGTTCATACTTTTCACCAGGCGATGGAAAAGGATCATACATTACCAAATATGGTGATAATCAGGTTCAGGTAGTAAGAGATCTTGATAAAGAGAAGGAGGGGGCAATCCAGATAATTAACCTGATACCTGCATTTGATGAGATGGTATACACTACCGATACAATAACAATTGATGACGTTGGGGATAGCTTGCAGTTACTATTAGATATAAGAGAAAAGACACCTGATATAGCTGTTGAATGGCCAGAGGGGCAGAAGTTTAATCTGGTAAAGATTGTATCATCAGATAGTGCACACCTTAGTATCAGTAAGGTAAGTAATTGGTTCGATCTGTCCGGAGAGGTAAAGATATCAGAGGATGAGGTTATAAGTATGCAGCAGTTTCTGAAGATGACAGGAGAGAGTAAAGGGCGTTTTATGACCTTAACCGATGACAGATTTATTGCACTTACAGACGAATTCAGAAAACGAATTAACGAACTATATGCCTTTGCAGAGATAAAGAACGATGAGATAAAGGTACACCACTCTGTTGGAGAGTTACTGACTCCTTTGGCTGATAGTGCAGGATCAGTTAATGCAGATAAAGAGTGGAAAGATCATATAAAACGTATAGAGCAGATTGATGCTATGGTTCCGGTTATACCGTCTACCCTGCAAGCTGAGTTAAGACCATATCAGATTGAGGGATACAACTGGATGAGTAAACTGGACTCACTGGGTCTGGGATGTTGTTTGGCTGATGATATGGGACTTGGTAAAACGGTTCAGGCACTGGCTATGATACTTTCTAAGGCACAAAACGGACCAACACTTGTTGTATCTCCGGCATCGGTATGTGCTAACTGGCGATCAGAGATTGTAAGGTTTGCACCATCGCTTAATATAATTGACTTTAAAAGTAGTAATCGTAAAACAAAGCTTAACAAGCTGACTGCTTTTGATGTAATTGTTGTAAGTTATGGACTTATGCAGAGTAATACTGAGCTATTTACTGATAAACAGTGGACAACAGTAGTACTTGATGAGGCACATGCAATAAAAAACCGACAGACCAAGAGAGCCAAAGCTGTTATGCAGCTTGAGGCCGATTTCAGACTTATTACTACAGGAACACCAATTCAGAACCATCTTGGTGAGCTATGGAGCCTGTTTAATTTTATAAATCCGGGCTTACTTGGTAATGAGCAATCATTTACCCACAGATTTGTTGCTGCCGATTCTGATGCAGAACGAAGACAGAAACAGTTATACCTTAAGAAACTGATTAATCCGTTTATATTACGACGTAACAAAAACATGGTACTTGATGATCTTCCGCAGAAAACGGAGATTACAATAAATGTAGAGATGTCGGAACAAGAGATGGCATTCTACGAGACACTCAGAAGAGAATCTGTTGATCTGCTTGAGAGCGAATCTGATAACGGATCTGAGCATATGAGAGTACTTGCGGAGATAACAAAACTGCGTAAGGCAAGCTGTAACCCACAGCTTATAATACCCGATTCTGATATACCAAGTGCAAAACTGGAACAGTTAGAGCGTATTATAGACGATCTTATAGATAACAGACACAAAGCATTAGTATTTAGTCAGTTTGTAAGCCACCTGTCGCTTATAGAGACATTACTAAAGAAGAAAGGAATAAACTATCAGTATCTTGATGGTAAAACTACACTTAAAGAGCGAGAGAAAAGGATAAACAGCTTTCAGGCGGGTGAAGGAGAACTATTTCTTATAAGCCTTAAAGCGGGTGGAGTAGGATTAAACCTGACTGCTGCTGATTATGTAATACATATGGATCCGTGGTGGAACCCGGCTGTTGAGGATCAGGCATCAGATCGTGCACACCGTATAGGACAAGAGCGCCCGGTTACTGTATACAGGTTAGTATCTAAAGGTACAATAGAGGAACGTATAATTAATCTGCATACAGATAAACGCGATTTGGCCGATTCGCTGCTTGAAGGCACCGATGTAAGTGCTAAGATAACTGCTAAGGATCTTATAGAGCTTATGAAGAGCCCGATAGATAAACAGAAAAAGGAACAATAAACACTATATACAAATGAAAAACGCTGCATATTTTTTTATTACAGCTGCTGCAATAATACTTATACTAATATATGGCAAAGGTATACTTATACCTGTTATTGTAGCTTTCTTACTTTGGATACTTATGAGAGGAATCCGTTTCTCTCTTGATAAAATTAGCGTGATAAGACGTTATGTGCCCGGGTGGGTTAAAAGCATTATGGTATTAGGAGTAATATTTACAGGATTTGAGATAATGTACTCAATTCTTTCATCCGGAGTTAATGAGATTAGCGGATCATATATGAACTATCAGCCAAATATTCAGCATCTGTCAGATAAAATTGGCAGTATGTTTAATATAAACATTGTTGATACTGTAAAATCATCTATGGATAATTTTGATTTTGCAAATATACTGAACCAGATACTTAATGCATTCTCAGGTATATTGAGCAACGCATTTATGATAATAATATATCTGGTATTTATCTTAACAGAGGTAGGAAGTTTTAAATCTAAGCTACACAGAATTTTTGATAATTCAGATAAATATAATAAGGTAAAGGATATACTTGAGAAGATTGAGAGATCTATAACGAGCTATTTAGGGTTAAAAACAGTTGTGAGCATTATTACAGGAGTACTTAGTTATATTGTACTGCTTATAGTTGGAGTAGACTCTGCTGTTGTGTGGGCATTCTTGATATTCCTGCTTAACTATATTCCAACAATAGGTTCGTTGGTAGCAACAGCATTTCCTGCCCTGTTTAGCCTGGTACAATTTGGTCAGTTTACTCCGTTTATAATTGTATTGGTAACAATTGGCGCCGTACAGGTACTTGTGGGTAACTTCCTTGAACCACGCATTATGGGTAAAAGCCTTAATATTAGTCCGCTTGTAACACTTATATCTCTGGCTCTTTGGGGACAAATATGGGGCATTACAGGTATGGTGCTTAGTGTGCCAATTACAGTAATAATGTTACTTGTATTCTCTCAATTTAAAAAGACACGTAATGTAGCAATTCTTCTGTCGCAGAACGGAAAAATTGATTAGCATACCAGACAATATTACCATAAGAGGTTATCAGGTTAATTTCCGGATAACCTTTTTTTTTAATATATACGGGTTATGGTTACTGTTGTATTTAACAAAGTGTAAAGTTTTTTTGCTATTAGCGTATTATATTATAAATTAGTGCCTGATAACTGTTTATAATTTGCAATAGCCTCATATATACTGATTATTGCCTCTGTATATTTGTTGCGCCGGAACTAAACCTGTTTTAATGAGAAACGTATTTATCCTATTGCTGTTTACCGTATGGTTTACCATATCTGCACAGCAAGTTAAACAAGATAGCAGCAGCGTGAGTTTGCTGTTTATTGGCGATATTATGGGGCATCAATCCCAGATAGAGTCTGCCTACAATAAAACAACAAAATGTTACGACTATAAAGATGTATTTGCCGAAGTATCATCAATAATTTCAAAGGCAGATTATGCATTTGCAAACCTTGAGGTTACTCTTGCTGGAAAACCCTATACAGGATATCCACGATTCTCATCGCCCGATGCACTTGCCGTAGGATGTAAAAGTGCAGGAATTGATGTACTGCTTACAGCAAACAATCACTCGTGCGACAGAGGAGAGAAGGGTGTAGTGAGAACAGTTAAGGTAATTGATTCGCTTAAGATATTACGTACAGGATCGTTTATAGATTCAGCCGACAGAGCTAAGAACAATCTGCTTATATTAAATAAGAGAGGGATAAAGGTAGGAGTGTTAAACTATACATTCAGCCTTAATGGTATGTCTGCTCCAAAAACAGCTATTATAAATACAATTGATACCACTATAATATCTCGCGATATTGATAGCTGCAATAGTAAACATCTTGATAAGCTTATTGTAGTACTGCATTGGGGCGATGAGTATATTTCGCATCCAGGATTATACCAGAGAAAGATTGCCGGCTTCCTGTTTAAAAAAGGTGTTGATATAATAATTGGTTCGCATCCGCATGTTGTACAAACCCTTAAATATGAACCAGCAAACAATAAAGTTAAAGAGCGGTTTATAGCATACTCATTAGGAAACTTTGTATCTAACCAACGTACGCGAAAGAGAGATGGCGGATTAATGGTGCAGATTAAACTTACTAAAACAGGTAATAATGTATCTATCTCTGATTATGGATATCATCTTACGTGGGTAGATAAAACTGTGGCTGATGAGGTTAACTATAACATTATATCGTGTTCTAAATATGAAGCTAACGATTATAAAGGATTGAGTAAAGCATCAAAACTTAAGCTTAAACAGTTTATAAAGGATACCCGCCAACTATTTGCCTCTGATAATATACTACATAAAGAGGTTAAATATCTGAAGCAGGAGAGTGTAGATAGCGTTAGATTTGTATCCAGAATGAATAACTGTTGTATTATATCTAATGGCGTTGCTGGCTTATAACATATATTATTAAATTTGCTGTGTAAAGTGTATTGAATATATGAATAGAGTAAGTGCCGAGATTAAAAACATAATATTCTTTCTTAGATACCCAACAGAATATAGTGTAGGAGAGATAACATTAGCAGATAAGTTTATTCGTTTAATTATTCTACTTGTATTTGAGTTAGCAATAATATTTATGCTATCACCATTTTTGAGTATAATACTTGAGTTGTTCAATATAGATCAGGGCAAACATGCAGTATCAGAAATGGTAGAGCAGGAGAGTACTCTTTTTATACTGGTTAGTTCGGTTATTCTTGCACCATTAATAGAGGAGGTTATGTTTCGTCTGTTTCTCAGATACAGGAGAAACTATCCAATGCTGATACTATTATATCTTATTAAGAAGAGTGGCGTATATGGTAAGGGTAATATTCATATACCGATATATCGCTGGTGGCGTAAGCGTTTTATATACATATTCTATGTATCAGCACTAATGTTTGGTGCGGTTCATATGACAAACTATCAGAATGGTGACTCGCTGTTTTTTCTGTTTCCAATCTTTACATTCCCACAGATTGTTATGGGTATATTTTTAGGATATATACGCCTTAAACAGGGTTTTATATGGTCTGTATTGTTACATGCACTACACAATTTTATATTGCTCTCACTGGTGCTAATTGCAAAATAGACTACAATAATATATAAAGATACAGAACTCCTAAATTTTTGTGTTAATACAGATTGCACATATTCAGTTGATTCAATAGTTAATACAATTAAAGAGTATATAAAAGATATAAGAGGATTGATAGGTCTTATACCATTGATTAAAAGCGTATTATTCTGATATCTAAATATGTTTTTGTTTTAAAGAATGTATATTTTCTACAGAAATAGTGAATTTATAAACATGAAATGATATAGTTTCTACAGCTGTAGTCCATTTTATACGTTAATAATCATGTTTAGCTGTAGAAATACTATATTTCTATCTTTCAAAATTATGTTTAGCTACACCTGAACAAGATTATCTGTAATCGGAATGCTACTGAACTGTAGATTTGGTGCATTTTAAGTTGTAAACAAGATATCCAGCTACTCTTGAATAACACTATTACAATCGTAATGCTATTGAGTTTTTTATTTGATATGTTATAGTTCTTAAAATTGATATAAGGTTACTCTTAAAGTACATTGTTTGTTCAATAAAACACACTCTTTATATATGGGTGGTATTTTTATAAACCCTGAATAATATAATTATTTAGCAGAATTATATATCCTGTATTGTAAATGTTATTACTGTACACAGAGCAGATATTTTAACTATAAAATCATATTCGGGAATTTCTATACCCAATTATTTGTATCAAAAGGTTTATATACAGTTGTAGTAAACAGAATATGTTTGTATAGAAATGTGGTTTAGCTGGTTGTTTATGTTTTTATAGTTTTAATACAGATGGTTGCAGTAATATGGATCTGTATTTGATATTCACAAAAGATAGTTGTCTGTATACTATCAATACTGTTATTGTTGGTTTTCTCGTCCTAAAAAACTGTAACAGCTTTTTAGGACGAGATATGTTATTTCTTAAACGTTATATCCCCTACAGAGTATCTCTTTCTACCTTTTTCTGTTATCTGTATTGTCAGCATCTCTCTGGTTTGATTTTTACGGCCAAAGTTTGTGTATATAAATGCCTTAACTGTAACAGGTCCGGTTACTGACTGCTTGCTGCTTCCATAGAAATCTACCTCAATAAAGTAATCACCTTTTATAGCGTGTTTAAGCATAAACTCTTCCGGGCCGTATCCGGTGGTTATATCGTTTGATATCTTTGCACCAATATTAGTACTTTTGTTTTTGTATGAGCACCTTTCAAACAGAGGATCTGTAACCCACAGATCTATATCGGTATCGTTTGCATCCCAGTCAATAACAATTCTGATATCCACAGGCATGTTCTTTATAAATCGTTTGTCTATAAACTCTGTATCTAACCTCTTATTTGTCTGAGATATTATATTATTTATCTCATGCAGTATAATAATCTCAATATCATTGAATCTGTTGGTTGTTTCTTCTTCCCAATCTCTGTTTATAATCTTATATAGTGTCTCAATAGCTTTCTGAGGTTCATTGTTATCGGCATAAGCAATACCAAGATCTCTGTAAGATTGTGGCTCAAACGATCTGATCTTAAGCACATCGTTGTACACCTCTATAGCTCTTTTATGTTCGCCAAACTCAGACAGTTTACGTCCTAGAGATCTCATTATCTCATGGTTCTCAATATTAAGCTCTGTAATATTTGATAGAACCTTTATGGCAATCTTCTTTTTACCCTTTTTGAACATAAAGTCAGCAACATCAAAATAGAACGATGGTGTATTGGTGTACTGCTCTTTTAGTTTAAGGTAACAGTTATACATTTCTGAATCTGAGCATCTATCTAATTCTGATATATACTTAGCATTAGACTGCCATGCATTTATCTTTATTGAGGCCTTTCTTGGCTTTGGTATGCTTTTTTTACTTTCTGATTCAGTTGTAAACTCATCCTCTATTTCTACATCATCTTCAACTATTTGTAGATCTACATTAACTACAGGAGGTTGGGTTGAGTTAGATTGAGACTTTGCTACTTGTACACCAGCAACTGTTTTTGAAAGAACCTCTTCTGCACTTACATTAGAAGTTGCCCCTGTTGTTGTAATACTACTTGTGCCATATCCTACAACAACTACTTCATCAAGATCAATATTCTCAGGATCTAAAATAACTCTTACTGTTTCTGTATCTCTTATATTTATATATTTTTTAGCAAACCCCATTGTACTAAGTTCTAATACGTACCTGTTCTCTGGTACAGCAATAGCAAACTCACCATCTATATTTGTGGCAACACCTCTTCTGGTTCCTTCAATAATAACATTAGCTCCCGGAATACCAAGTCCATCTTCGCGAGACAGAACAGTACCTCTTACTAATCTATGATTCCGAGGTACTCTAATATTGTTTATCAGGTTAGCATTTGGGTTGTTTTTTTGTTGTTTTACTCCTCTGCTATCTATGGCATTATCCCACCATCTTATATCTCTCTTGAATTCACGGTAGATATCATCTAATCTGCGATCTGTACTTCTCTGTCTATCTGCTCTTTTTCTTTTGAGCATTATGTTGTACTTCTGTTTCATAGATTCGGGAGGAGTAATCTCATAGCGAATGTAGTCCTGAATGTTGTCTAATACAATCAGAGATGTGTTTTTAGTTACTACACTAAACCTCTTTCCAATTTTTGTAATCTCATCGTTATTATCCTGCTCAAATATGTTTAGTTCTGCTATCTTTTTCTGAACCCACATACGTTCTGCCAGATCTTTATGCAGAGGCTTTTTATTATCTATTATGTATGTAATTGTCTCAGTAACTTTACCTCCGTATCCAAAGTTAAGTTTTATAATCCCGCGCTTGCCTCTTATCTTACCTGCAACAGAGAAATTATCTGATATTTGCGAGGGTCTGTTTGGATATATATCATACAGATTATTGTCTGGGGATTCGGCACTAATAAACTGTTTACTCTGTGTTGTTAATTCTGTAAGAGCATCGCTATTTACAGTGTTGTTAAGATCTATAAACCTTGCGCCTGTAGTTCCGGATATATATTTAAGGTAACTGATGTTTGCAACGCTACTACTGTTTATTGTAATTACCGGAGATGCATTGTCTATATTTGCTTTATGCTTGCCGAAGTTTGATATTGCATCTGTAAATAAAAGAATCTCATCAGCTTTTATCTCAGACATATTTAATGTACCTAACTGAGTACCTCCATCGTATCTGGTATCTTTTAAATACTGTGTAATCTCTTTGCTCTTTCCATTACTTATTCTGAACCTCTTTTCAGAGTCTATAACATTTGAGAATCTTATAACAGTAACATTACAATTTTTAACCCAGTTCAGGTATGACTCAATAAGATTAAGCTCATTGTCAAGATCTCTCTTTGATGCAGAAGATGAGGCGTCCCATATAATAGTAATGTCATCTGGTTTTGTTTTAGGTCTGAACTCTCTTTTGGGCGTTGTATTTATATAAAAATAATCAGCTTCTTCAACTGAACCTTTGCATGTAAAAACGGTTCCTGATTGCTTAGGTTTTTCAACTACAAATGATAACTGTTTCTGTAGTTTAACATTGGTATCAGAATAACTACTTACGTATGATTCTCTTTTGTTCTTGAAGTTTAGGTTTATAAGATTACCTCTGTTATTTGGTAGTCGAACTATGTTGTTAACCACCTCTATATCAATGGAAAATTCTGATAGTATATTGCTGTAATCAAGAGGCAGACTGTAAATAAACTGATCTCCGTTTGACCTTAATTCATGTTCAAATGCAATTAAAGCCTTTTTATAACCTTTAGCCGGAATAGGATATACTCTTGCCCTAAAGTTATTGCCAACAGTTTTTTCAAGTATACCCGGATCTATCTGTTTGCGTGTAACAGCCTCAAACACCTGCGAGGCTTTCTCTTTCTCTACAACAACACCTTCGCGCATCTCACCGTTTACATCAAGAGCAAATCTTGATACTGTTGCTCCTTCGTTAAGGGGGAAGTTTAGCTGACCTTCAAGAACACGTGATGTGCTGTTGTAGAAGCTCATCTCCATGGTTGTTGTTGCAATATTATCAATTACAAATACAGAGATCTTTAACTTGTCGAGTCTTACAGCCGATTTATCTACTCCTTTAACTATTAATTGTGGTGCTTGTTGTGCAGATATACTATAAGATAGTACAGATAATAGTATAACAAGAATACTTTTGTGTATTAGTCTTGGCATAAATGTATGTTTTGGTTAAGTATGTTAAACGAAAAGGGGTTTGTTAGCCTTACCGTAGTGTAAAACTAATATAAAAATTGTCATCTGAAAATTATTGAAGAGAATTCAATGTATATGATGTTATATAGTACTGTTTCTATAAAAAAAGGAGCTTCCTGAAAGAAAGCTCCCAAATTATTGAGTTTTTTAATACTATTTTAACCACCCTACAGGCATAATATATAGAATCTCTTCTTCTACCGGGATATTCATTATCTCAGAAACAGTATCGTCGGCAAATGCGCCAATTGCACATGTCCCCATTCCTAAAGCTGTAGCTTGCAGGTATACATTCTGTCCTGAATGTCCAAGATCCATGCATACATAACGCTCGCGACCTCTCTTACCATATTTTTTGGTAGTACGTTCAAATACAGCTGTCCATACAATATTAATAGGAGCATGTTCAATCATATCCTGTCCCCACGATGCATCGGTAAGATCAACAGATATATTGCCTTTAATCTCCATTGTAATAGTATGGTTAGCTGGCTTATAACGGTAAACTCCTTTCTCAAGACCTTTTACATTATTTACAACAAGATAAACCTCAAACGGATATAATGCTCCGGCAGATGGAGCTGTTTTAAGTTTGTATCCTTTGTATTTAGTAGAGTCTGATACACCGTATGCAGCCCACAGAATCTGTGATACATCCTTTTTTGTAAATGCCTTATCTGCATAACTACGTACAGATCTGCGTGTAGCCATTGCCATTTCAACAGTCATAGTTCCTTTTGTATCTGGCAATGGTAATCTTATAGCTTTTCTCTCGTTAACCGGAACAGCATTATATACATGTTTTGGTTTTGGTTGTCCATCAATAAGATATGAGTTAGTTCCATCTTTAGCATTACTATTATCTACAGTAAATGCATAGTAGTTTCCGAATGCACCCCACGATTCAGCTTTATTATCGCTTTTTACCTTTTCGAAACTACTGTTTTTTACCTCAAGTTGAATCCACTCTGTATCGCCTTTACGTACGTATATTTTAATATCATCTACCCATGTTTTTCCAATACCAAATAACATACCTCCAAATACAACCTGTTGAGCATTCTCACCAACCTTGCCCATTATTGTATACTGTTTCCATTCGTTCTCAGTAATAGGGCGCTGATACATATTATCAAAGAACAGGGGTTTTGAACTGTTTATAGAATCAACCCGTACCCAAAACTGGAATCTGTTATTGTCAGTAAGGTCTGCTTTAGCCCATGCTTCAAACTTAATCTCGTCAAACTCTATGTTACTAACATTTATAACCTGACTAAATATACCTTGTCTGTTAGGAACCTGTGCTTCAGGCGACTCTTTTGTCTCCTCTTTTTTAGGCTCTGTTTTTTCATCTTTTTTGAATTCCGGGTTTTGATGACAAGAGGCAAATATAAGCATTGCTGCAATTGCCACTATACCAAAGTTTTTCATCTGTTTAAAGTTTTTTAATGTACTCATAAAACGTTTTTTAATTTAGAACGATTATGTAACTGATTCATTATTGTATTTTGGTAAGTTGCCAAAACAACTTGTTTGGTTCAATTCTACGTTATGACTATAAATATAATGTAACGTTTAATTATTTTATATCGAAAGATGTTTTTTTATCGCCAGATATCACAAAAATACTCTGAAACTGACCTATATGTTCAACTCCTGCAAGTTTATCTTCTAGAAATATTTTGAATTCATTCATATCTTTTACCATAACCTTAAGTAGTGAATCGTAGTTACCAGATATATAGTAGAACTCCATAACCTCAGGCATTGAGAGAACTGTTTTTTGGAATTTCTCTACAACTACTTTTGAGTGATTTTTAAGTGATACCATCAGAAAAATCACCATTCCTCTCTCTATCTTGTCCGGATCAAGTACAGCTGAGTACTGTGATATTATTCCGGACTTCTCCAGTTTCTTTACTCTTTCGTATACCGGAGTGTTTGTAAGATGTAACTTCTGAGCAAGTTCTTTTGTTGTAATCCTCCCATTCTCCTGTAGCTCGTTAAGAATCTTTCTGTCAGTATCATCGAACTTCATATATCTGTAAATTTTTAATTGTTAATCAGTTTATTTTACTGTTATTCTTACATATTTTAACATATAAAAGAATAATAATCTAAAATTATAAAAATATACAGAATAATACACTGTTTTTATTGAGAGATATAGTAAAAAAAGAATATAATAGCGATTATTGTAGATAATATTTCTTTTGTTGAGGATAAAAGTCAGTAGAGGATTTATACAAATATAAACAATAAAGATTCAATCAATATAAAACTGAAAGATATGAAGGAAATTCGTTGGCATGGAAGAGGTGGTCAGGGAGGTTTTACAGCATCCAGACTGCTTGGTATTGCTGCCGGAATGTTTGGCGGAAAGCATGCTTTGGCGTTCCCATCGTTTGGTCCTGAGCGTAGAGGAGCACCTGTATTGGCATTTACAAAGATTGACGATACTAAGATTCACGACAGAAGTGAGGTTCAGGAGAGCGACTATGTTGTGATAATGGATGAAACACTAATAAATCCGGGTATTGTAAAAGGAATCAGAGAGGGTGCAACAGTGCTTGTAAATACTTCTGATGTTTCAAGATATAAAGAACTTGAGCAGTTTAATACAGTGCAGATAGACGCTACATCTATTGCGCTTGAGGTACTTGGTCATCCTATTACAAATACAGCTATGTATGGAGCCCTTGTTGCAGAGTCAGGATTGGTTAGCAAAGAGGCTGCTATTGAGAGTATCAGATATGAGATGAAACCAAGTCTTGTTGATAAGAATATTGAGATTATTAATCGTGCATTTGAACAGATTAAAGGGAATTAATTATGGACAACAGTATTAAACCGCAAAAGAGAGACTTTGTAAGGCCACAGCATATTAACGATTATCCTGTAGGACCTCAGTTTGAAGCAGGTTTTCTGGCAGAGACAAATGCCGGCTGGAGAACATTCAGACCTGTTGTTGATCATGATAAATGTGTTTATTGCTTACGTTGTTATATTGTGTGCCCTGATGGTACAATATTTAAGGACAACGATAAGATTAATGTTGACCTTGATTACTGTAAAGGATGTGGTGTTTGTGCACATGAGTGCCCAAAGGATGCTATATCAATGGTAAAAGAGGAGTTGTAATAACACAGTTTATCATTAAAATTTGAAACAGATGGAAAGTAAAAATATATTTTTATCAGGAGACGAGGCTGTTGCTCACGGAGTACGTCTGTCTCGTCCGCATGTAATTGCTGCTTATCCTATTACTCCTCAGACAATCACAGTTGAGCGTCTGTCTGAAATGGTAGAGGCAGGAGAGCTTAATGCTGAGTATATGCATGTTGAGTCTGAGCACTCTGCAATATCAGCAACAATGGGAGCCAGTGCTGTAGGAGCACGTACATTTACAGCATCATCGTCGCAAGGATTATTGTATATGACAGAGGGTCTTCACTATGCAAGTGGTGGGCGTTACCCAATTGTTATGATGAATGCAAACAGATCTGTAGCATTACCATGGAGTATTTATGGCGATCAGCGCGATTCTCTGTCGCTACTTGACAGTGGTTGGATTCAGGTTTATGTGGAGGATGCACAAGAGGCTCTAGATATGACTATTCAGGCCTTTAAGATTGCCGAGCATGCTGATGTTCTTACACCAATGATGGTAAATCTTGATGGTTTTATCCTTACACATACATATGAGATTGTTTCGGTTCCTGCACAGGAGGATGTAGATGCATTCTTACCGCCGTTTGAGACACCAAACAAGATGTGTTTTGAGAACCCTAAGAATATGGCATTCAGTTCGCAACCGGATGACAATACAGAGTTCAAGTATCAGCAAAATGTTGGTGTACTGAACTCAATAGAGGTACTTAAGCAGGTTAATGATGAGTATGCAGAGAAGTTCGGAAGAGATTACTTTGGTATGGTAGAGGAGTACAGATGCGAAGATGCAGAGGCTGTACTTGTTACCCTTGGTAGTGTTACCGGAACAACACGTGTTGTTGTAGATAAGATGCGTGCAGAGGGTAAAAAAGTTGGACTACTTAAGATACGTTATATGCGTCCGTTCCCTGAGAAGGAGATAATGGATCTTGTATCGCGTGTTAAGAATATAGGTGTTATAGACAAGGATATCTCATTTGGATATGAGGGAACTGTATACACCAACGTAAACTCAGCAATTGCTAAAACAGGTCTTTCTATATTTACCAAGAACTACGTAGGTGGTCTTGGAGGACGTGATATTACAAAAGCAGAGATTGAGGAGATGTTTAATGAGCTGCTTACCGGAAAACTAAAGAAAGAGGGTGAGCATGTTGAATTCTTTAACCTAAAAGTTAGTACAGATGAGTAATACAGAACCATTAGCAATAAAGAGAGTTACGCCTAAAAATATTACAGATAAAGAGCTGTTTTACGGGCATAAAGCGTGTGCAGGATGTGGAGGTAGTCTTGCTGTACGTTTAGCACTTAAGGTTTTGGGAGAGAGAACATTCTCTGCTTTTCCTGCGGGATGTATGGCTGCTGTTGGATTTATATATCCACAGATGGCATTTAAGAATAACTCAATTATTACAACATTTCCGGGAGTAGCAAGCATGGCAGCAGGTATTGCTGCTGGTGCAAAGGCTCTTGGATTAGAAGATTATAAAACTGTTGCCTTTGCTGGTGATGGTGGTACCGCTGATATCGGATTTCAGGCGTTGTCTGGTATGATTGACAGAAACGATGATGTAATGTATATATGTTATGATAACGAGGCATATATGAATACAGGAATTCAGAAGAGTGGTCTTACACCTTACGGAACAAAGACAACTACAACACCAGCAGGAACAAATCTGCCGGGTTCTGTTACACATAAAAAGAATCTGTTTGAGATTATTGCTGCACATGATATTGCTTATGCTGCTACTGCAAGTATTGGTTATCCTCAGGATTTTATCAATAAGGTTAATAAGGCAAAGCATATTAAAGGAACTACATTTATTCATGTTTACGCTTCGTGTCCAACGGGGTGGGGGACACCAACACATACTGCTGTAGAGATAGCAAAAGAGGCTGTAGATTGCGGACTGTTTTATCTTGCAGAGTATGAGGATGGTGAATTTAAACTGAACAAGAACCCAAAAGAGTTTGCTTCAGCAGATGAGTATCTTAAGAAGCAAGGACGTTTCAGACACCTTACCGATGAGGATATAAAACTTGTTACCGATCAGCGCGATAAGAAGTGGGAGAGAATGCGTAAGCAGTGGCTATAGATTAATTGGTAATATTATATAGTTAATTTGATTGTGTTGAGCCCGGCTAATTGTTAGCCGGGTTTTTTGTAATAGCATATATTACAGCTATTTACTCTGATATATCTGCGCTCTTTCAAACCCTTCTAAAGACTATTCTGGCTACCTTTGTTATTTTGTATTTTTAAGATCAGATGGAAAACGCATTAAGATTGTTACAGTTGTTACTCATAAAGTTTTTCCTATTTTCGTTTCTTGTGTGTGATAAAACCCTTTATTCATGCTACGTTTTTTATGAATATATAGATAAAAAAACAGATCAATAACTAAGCTATTGATCCGTTTTATGTGGGTTATATTATTGATCTACTCAAGACCAAGAGATTTTATATATGCTTTGTTGTTTGAAGGACGACCAAGGAACTCCTCTACTTTAAGTATAGCATCTTCCTGACTTCCATTAGAAAGTATCAGATCGCGGAAACGTACTCCTGTAGCATTATCTGTAAGACCATTTTTCTCAAATATGGTAAACATATCCTGTGCGTAAACCTCACTCCACAGATATCCGTAGTAATATACAGGGTGTGTATTAATATGAATCCATGCAGCCTGAGGGTGAGTACCTTCAACATATGTACTCTCAACACCAAACTCAGCATCAATATCTTTCCAAAGCTGATCTGTGTTTAACTCCTTTTCAGGATTATATTTGTCATACAGATTAAGGTCATAAACACATCTGCGTAGAGATCCTAGAGTATGTATACCTGATGATACATTCTTAGCCTTCTGCATATTATCAAACAGCTCTTTTGGTAATACCTCACCTGTTTTATAGTGTTTAGCAAATGTGGTAAGCGTCTCGTAGTCCATTGTCCAGTTCTCAAATATCTGCGACATTGACTCAATAAAGTCTGACTTGGCAGATGATTGCATAGAGAACTCCCCTTTGTATGACATTGCATCCATTATATGTCCGAACTCATGGAATAGTGTATTTAGCTCTTTGTGGCTAAGTAATGATGGTAGTTCGTCTGTAGGACGAGTGAAGTTACCAAGTAACATTGATGATGGTACCTCATAACCATCTTTTTTAGCTTTACCAGTTGTAATACCTACACCGTAAAACCAAGACTCTTTATTAGGACGTGGGAACAGATCAAGGTAGAATCGGCCAACAAGTTTAGAATCCTGATAGACTTCATACATCTCAACCTCAGGATGCCAAACCTTTGGATTCTCTATCTTCTTAAACTCATATCCTAATAACTGCTGATACAGGTCAAGTACACCTTTCAAACACTGTTTCATTGGCAGATATTCTCTTATCTTTTCATGATCTACATTGTACTTGTTTTTAAGGATCATGTTCTCATAATATGAGATATCCCAAGGATTAAGTTTTTTGTCAGTAGCATTTGCATCATTCTTTTTCATATCCTTAAGAATCTGCATATCAGCCTTTGCTTTTCCTTTTGATTTATCTACTAAATCGTTTACAAAGTTCCATACATTTGTTGGATTCTTAGCCATCTTAGAGTCAAGATAATAACCTGCATAAGAGTTAAAACCCATTAACTTAGCAAGTTGGTGTCTTTTCTCAACAAGTTGTTTAAGGATATCTATGTTTTTATCAGCTGCAATATTGTTAAACTTCATATAGTATCTCTTACGAACATCTTCAGATGCAGCATTGTTAAGTACCGGACGCGCTGTAGCATTCATTACCGGAATCTTATACTTTCCATCTTCTGTTTTGTATGTATTCTTAAAGTTCTCTGGTAAGCCAGCTGCCTCTGCTTCTGTAATAGTAATTGCCATATTAGCACTGTTCATGTTATTTGAGTACTGAGCACTAAGCTCTGTAATCTCTTTGTTTAGCTGCTTATATGTTTTAAGATCTGAATCAGACAGGCTAACTCCGGAGTTTTTGAATGATTTTATTACATCATCAACAAGTTTCTTTCTGATAGTAGTTAATGTATTGTACTCATCCAGTTTAGTATAAGCAACAAGCTGATTATATATTGCTTTATCAGAACTAAGACTTGTAGATAGATTATTCAGCTTTTGATATGACTCAATACCATATGCTCTTGTAAGTGAATCAGGAGATACCCAATAAAGCATAAATGATTGATTAGATGCTGTATTTAGTTCGTTTGAGATACCATCAAGTTTAACAAACAGGTTTTCGAAGTTAAGATCTTTCTGGTTTTTAATCTCTTCAATCTGCTTTGATGCATCATCAAATATGCTGTTTGCATAGTTCTTCAGATCATCTGCAGTTGCGCTTACATAATCAATTGGTGCATTAAGCTCCGACATAAACGGATTATCAGTACTCTTATCTTTGTTCTCTTTTGGGGCACTACCACACGAAAACATAAATAGCGAAGCCATAATTAGATAAATTGTGTTTCTGTAATTCATAACTATAGTGTTATTATTTTATAAAATTTCACCTTCAAATGTAATAATTAATAGAGATATTCAGTGCTGAGACTGCACTTTTAAAGCCGGGTTTAATTGGATAACAGCAAAGGATAGGGAATACGTTACTATAACTATTCATCCAGATAATAGTAGGGTATTCCGTACAATCCGTTTCTAAGATAAATGTTTACACTATTACCTTCTGTTGTATTATCATATGTTGATTTTGCTACTACAACGTCCTTATTCTCTTCTTGAGAATCCCATCTTTCAAGTTCCAGATAGTATTGCGTTGTTTTGCCTGTACTTATGTGTTTACCAATAACCTTTGCTTTGTATGTAGTTTCAACAGATCTATCTAATATTACGTTTGTTGATATAATTGAGCCATAGGTATGTATAGCCAAAAATATTAGTGTTATAATAATTGATAAATTGGTTGAAGCCTTTTTAATGTCAAAGTGTTTAATAGTACTTTTTACTATCAGAGTAGTGTATACAATCATTATTACAACGGCAGCCTGCCAGAAATTTGTATAATCTAACACATTAACATCAGTGAATATCCGTAAGCCTAATAATAGCGATGGAACAAAGATTGTAGCGTGTATATTCGGACGTGGAGATTTTGGTTTCTCATCAAGCCTTATTAACCCTTTTGATGTTAAGTACATTATTAATCCAATTATTGGTAATAGTATGCAGATAGTGATCTGTAAATTGTAATAATACGGAAAGGCAAACATTGATATACCTGCTATCCATGAAGCAATATTTAAAACTTTTGTACGCTTTTTTACTCTTTGCAATTTATTATCACGCTCTGTATCATCTGTACCATAATCTTCATTATTTAGTATCTCCTTAATTTCAACATCAGCCTCATTATCAAGTTGATTAAAATTTTGTATTGTCCACTCCTTCAGCTCCCAATATCTTTCTATATGACCTGCACTGGTTTTAATTGGTTTTGTTTTATTATCAGCAGGCACATATATAAGCAGGTTGTTTTCAAACTTATAACCTTTAATTTCTTTAAATTCCAGTATTCTGTTTGTGAATACATTTACCTTTATAAATCGGTTGTTTTCAACAATTAATCTATTCTTTTTAGTATGAATTATTCCTATAACAGATCCAAAAATTAATCCTCCCAGAACCAGTGTTACTATAAACGCATATAATAGATTAAAATTACTGCTTGTAAAATATAATGAACCGAGAAATATAAATACGCCTATCAATATTGAAAGAAAAACATAAACAAATATTCTGGATCCTTTGGGTTGTCTGTACTCTTGTTGCATATTATAATTTATATCTGTAGTTGGTGTTGTGAAACAGGAAATATGACCAAATATACAAATATTAAGAATGTGTACAACGGTATTATACTAAAACGAGGTGTTATTATAATGTCTGTATACAGACTTGTTTGAGGCAATTATTTAGCTTCAAGTGACATTACATAATCATAGCTCTCATTCAGATATATAGCAAGATTGTCAAGATCCTTCAGCATGTTATCGGGAATGAGAACATAACCATGCATTACAGAGTTGTATGATTTAAAAATCGTACTGTTCCACTCATCAATATATTTTTTCTGAACCTCTTTTGAGAATCTTATGCCTATTTCACCATCTTTATTCAGTATTGAGAACATATGTCCGTTGGCAGATGTATTAGGAACTGTTTTACCCTTTCTTTTGAATCTTGGACATCTGGAAACAAGTTCGTCGTATATTTTTAATCTCTCTTTCCACATAATGTTACAGTTTTTGCAGATTGTATTATATCAAATATACCGAATTTGTTTTATATGTTACTATTGGTATGCATTTAACATATCCAATAGTAACATAAGGCTACTCTTAAAATAACTATAACGACCTAACAATACCTCGTATAAACTGTATTGCGCCAAAAATTATAGCACCGTAAGCAACAACATATCTTCCTCCACCACTGCTGGCTGAAGAGTATGTTACGGCTGTTACAATAATACCGCCAAATAACCATAGTGCACCGAACAGCATGTCTTTATTGCCACCTTTTTTTCTGGATTTGTTGATTTGTTGTTCAAGATTATTAACAACAATTGTTGAACTCTCATCATCAAGACCTTGTGAGATAAGTTGCTTCTTTGTTTCAGCAGCACTCATACCTTTTTTCACCATTAGATCTGCTGCAAATTCGTATATTTGATTTACAACCTCCTCTTGTTCTTTGTTCTGATCACTCATAACTGTTTAGTTTATTAGTTTAGATTAAAATGTTTATTACCGAATAGGTTTGTAACTTAATTAATTCGGTTAAACCAAATAAAACCACATTTGTATAGTTTTAATAACTTATATACTATAATTAGAAACCTGTGTATTATACCGGAACTGATTCAGACAGTAATGATTTCGATTTCTTCATAGTTTTTGGGTTTTGTTAGTTCAGGGATCAAATATATATAAATATGCCAACAATTATTGTATATAAGCATGCTTTTAATAAGTGTTAAAATACCAGTTGACTATATAAAGCGTGTTAATTGCGTATAGTTTTCTGTTTCGCGAACTCAATTAAATCTAACCCTCTTAAGTCTATTTCTGTAGCTTCTTTAAATGTAACTTTATATCCGTTCTCTTTGGCATAGATTAAACCATCTGTAACATTTATTATATTTCCACTTGTCATACTGTGAGCCTCCAAATACTCAAGTTCAATATCAATACCGGCATTGTGTAATCTTATTTTGCAGTTTACAATATCTTGCACAGGAGCTTTTCTTAGTCTCATATGAGACATTCTGAGAAGAGGTATTTCAACACCTTCAAATTTTGCATAAAAGTAATTTCCTATTGGGAAAAAATAGAAGAACAGAAGTACAAGTATAATGCCTGTAAATATTGTTAGAGAAGTGCTAATAATGACCATATATTGTTGTTTATTATTTTGTGTTTTAGTGTACAATTTTACTTACCCGATACATAATATCAAAGAGTAAATAGGGTAGTGTATTTAACCACAAAAGTAATTAAACAATCATATTTTTCAAGTAAGAAGTGTTTAACAGGTCACGGTTTTTAATAGACATATAGTATCTCTTCGCCAGATATGTTTAAAGTTATCTTGTTATTACCATCTATCTGTAAATCTTTTATATTAAATGTTGCCTCAACAGATGGTACCGCAGTGCACTCTTCTTTGTTATCAAGCGATAATCTTAAAGTCCTTTTATATGGGTTGTATCCTGTTATATCTCCTGAATCTATTAGTTTGATATTCCATGTGCTACCATCACAACCACTTGCATTGAACTTTATTTTTATACAGTTACCATCAATTCTAATATGTTCTATTGTAAATGGATCATTAGGAGCATTCTCATACTCCGACTCACTTATTATTACATTTGAATTACAGCCTGTTTGATTCTGGTTAAATATCTGGTTATAATCTATAAAAATCTTCTCGCACTCACCTTCTGAGATTGTAACAATACCATTTATATCTTTCGCAAATTCGTTACCATTTTGAGGTCTAATCTCAACCTTATACACATGTCTGCCAACAGGTAACTCTTTTGTAATATTTGAAAGCTCACCACAATCAGATATCAGATCAGTAGGATTGTTAAGTACACCAATGCCTGCGTTATCAATAAATACTGTTGCCGTAGATACACTGTTAATAATATCATAGTTGGCTCCAAATGTTACAAATCCTGTTTTGTTATCGTCTTTATCATTACATGAGTTTAATATTATACTACACCATATTAGTGTAAGAGCGGAAATAATATATCTGTACTTTTTCATAGTAATAACCCGTTTTAGTTATACAGATTAGTGTAAACTATTTATAATACAGAAAGATACAAAATTACATTTAGAAAACCATATGTAAAGTTTTCTGATTGTGAATAAGTATGTATTAAAGTTCTGCGTAATCTAATTTAGATCATGAATTAAGATGAAAATAGAACAGGCTGTATTTACCTGAAACACTCTGCAATAAAAACCATAAGAGGATTGGTTATAAGTATTTCATTAGGCTCCCCAATAGCTCTGTTTATTCCGCTATGATCATATATGCTACCATCTATCTGCTGTACATCTACATCTTTGTCTGATAGTTCTTTAATAAAACTATTGGCTATCGCTATTCTAGCAGGAGTACCTCTTTTTGCTACAAAGAATTTTGGGTAAGCATTACCATCTATAATATTTAATATTGGCGAAGCATGATTAGTTGTACTGATATCGGTTCCAAATGCATTTATATATAAACTGTTGTTCTCTTGTACCTTCTTTGTAACATTATAACCTTCGGTATCTATAACGGCCACACCTTTTATACTGTTTAAATTTAATCCAACATCCTTTAAAAATACTGAATTAATTCCTGTAATAGCTACAAGATGTGCACCAGCACTGTGTCCGAGGAGTACTATTTTACTGTTATCGCCTCCATATTTGTCGATATTATCCGTAATCCATTTTATAGCATCAGCAATATCTCTATTGTGCGTTGGATATTTTATTCTATTATCATTATTTAACTCATATGGATAAGGACTTAATCTGTAGTTTACTGATACAAAGAGATAACCCATTGATCGGAAAAGGTTAACCTTATTATCAATCTGATTTGATTTATCACCAGTGCACCATCCGCCACCATGAACCCAGATTACAATAGGTTTTCTATTATTTACACTGTTATTATAATATATATCAAGGCTTAATAGTTTTGGATCAATACCATCAATCTGTTTATACTCAATTGTTGTTGACATATTTACAATTTCTGGATCTGGACTATTATCACTATCCTTACTACAGCTCAAATTAAGAATCAGGAAAATAATAATTAAATATCTCATGTATGTTTTTGTATATAGCACAATTACTAGTGTTAAAGTTATTTATAGAATTCAGATAAACAAGTTTAATCTGTATAGATGTTATTTGAGACAGTTTCTGGAGTTGAAGAATAGTAATGTTTGCTCATAACTAACTTATCTATATAATAATTAAAGAACCTCCCAATATATTTTGAGAGGTTGGTAGTTATTAAACTAAAATAATATGTTACTGTCAGAGAGTAGAGTTAGTTATATTAATTTTTAAATGACTCTACCATTTTATCAATCTCCTCTTCCGTGAAATCACTACCAAGAGTAATAATGCCTCCCGGAATTTCGCAATTTATAAGAGGTATTGAAACTATCTGGTTTGCAATTACTATTGCAAGATATTTTCCTGTATTATTCTTTGTTATTTGCGCAAATTTAATTTTACCACTGTTTGTAAATACAATTCTGATTTCCGGCCTGTTATAATCTTTGTTAATTACCTTTTTTACTTCAAGTATATCCTCTGATGATAAAGAGGCAGTCTCTTCTAGTTTTATATCCTTATCTTTTGTCCTATAATCATAATCAACTGCAAAATAGAATCCATTCTCCTTTTCAACCGGAATAGGTTTAAATTTTACAATGTTTTCAGTAGCTTCATCAATAACATCTTCGGTTATTATTTCCGAATCTATCTTTCTTATTTTGTCCATCTTTCTGTTTCCACAACTAATAATAGTTACAGATATTAACATTAAAGCAGTCATGTACAAAAGTTTGATTTCCTGATTTGTTGGGTTTTTCATTTTGTATATAAAATTTAAAATAGTTCTATACAGTCTTTTTTAATATCACATCTATATTATCTGCTTGCTTACCTTTCATTTCGGTGATCTTTTTGTATTGATCTTTGCTTATTATAATTACAGGACTAAAATCATCATCTTTCTCTTCAATACCTCCTTTATCGTTCTTTTCAAGTCTTATCATATCAATATCAATAGTTGAGAGATTATTACACTTACTACAATGATGTACATTAACTCTTATATGAGGACTCTCATTTTCTTCTGCAATGGAAAATTCAGTAAGGGTATCAATATCTCCTGTATATGAAGGCTTGTTCTTGTACTCTTCGGGTATTGATAATCTTAAATCAAGTTTAATATCTTCTACCCATCGGTTACAATCTTCGCAAAAAACCTCTTCGTGCATAACTGTTGTACCTCCAATTATTCCTGCTACAAGAATACCAACTAGCTCTACAATCCATATAAACCATAATAGTCCTCCACTAACCTGAAACCCAAATATCTCATACCATCCTGTTTCAGATATAATATTTGCAAAATCAAATACAGCAGATGGATTTAACAGGATATCGTGTAGTGCAATACCTTCGCCTTGTCTCTGAAGGAATACATATAAAAAAGTACTCCAGTTAGCATAAACAGCAATAAAGCCAACAATAGTTCCATATAAATATGCACTTTTTGTACTTCTGCATTTAGCAATTCTTATTACAAGTTTCTGTATTAATACAATACTAAACAGATATCCTAAATAGACTAACAGAGTGAAATATATAAATGGGTTATATACATCAATATAAGCATATATAATTGAAACTAATATTGCTAATAGTGGGCCAAGTAAAATACCAATTAACCATATTCCTCCTGATTTGCCAGATAATTTGTACTCTTTGTTCATATATGTTTGTATTTAATTTCCTACTCTTATGGTTTTTCGGTATCACCCCGTTTATTTAAGTGGGTTCTGGTCTCCACATCTCTGTTTTAATTGCTTATACATCCAATAACATGACTAATATATTTTCATGTTTGAATCATCAACAGACAAAAATATTAAAAATTATGTAAGACCCTTTTTTAATATATTAAAGTTTAGTGTAAACTTGTAAATAGGGTTAATATACTGAACAAAGATACAATAGAGAATTAAATATTGCCATTTTTATCAACGGGAAAAGAGGTTTTACAACAAAAAGCCAATGACAAAAATAGTAAACAGAATACTATATAAACTAAGATATTCTATTGAAAGAACAAATACTTACAGAACTCTTCTTAATTGTTTTGATACAAAAGTTTCAAGCTGAAAAAGGATGGCGTTTTATTTCATTTATAGTAACTGTTTTAAAGGAGTTTAACAAAAATAAGTCGAGATTACTTCAATTTTAATATTTTGTGTATGCTGTCATTTCATCTTTTGGTATATTGTTTTTTTAGTTTAATCCTTTATTCATATTAGAATTTGTAGAATTATTCTTTTTTAGAGATGATTATTTACTGTGCTGATTAATAGTGTTTATTGTTATAGTTTAATAATATGTTATGGTGTATTATCTATAACATATATTCTATAAAGAATAGGGTTATATGTAATGTTGTGTTTTGAACTGTGGCATTATCTGTTAACAAATTATTTGTCAGGAGTCTTAATAATAATTAACTTATATAGTTAAAATAAGAACCATACAGAACATGATTAAGTACCGACTTATTAAGCACCCATTTTCAAAGAACAGAACAAGCTATGTGGCACGTATTGTAGATCAGAAGATAGTTGATCAGGATAGTATTATTGAGCAGATAACCCGCGAAGGATCAATACTTAAGCCAACAGAGTGCAGGGCTGTATTAGATGCCTTTTTTAATCAGATTGTTGAGAATGCTAACAGTGGTGTAGGGTATCATGGTAAATATATTGATGTACGACACACTATTAAAGGAAACTTTATTGACGAGAGTGATAGTTATAATTCTGACAGACACTCTTTAAATGTTACTATTTGTTTGTCAAGAGAGTTTAATAATAGAATTAAATATCCAAAAACAGTGAAGTTGCAATATGTAGAACATTTACCTGTAATAAACAGGGTATACGATCATATTTCTGATGAAACTAATAGTATAATTACATCAGGTGGTGTAGTTGATATCATTGGCGAGAACATTAAAATATACGACAGTAACCCTCTGCACGGTGTATATATTATTGATGATGATAACACTTTAGTATCTAAAGTAGATCGTATATCGGTGAATTTTCCGCATAGACTCATGGTTGTTTTACCACAGAATCTACAAGCAGGTGATTATCATATAGAGATACTTACATCGTATCGTGATACAAAAAGTACACATATATGTAGGTTCAATAAAAAACTTACAGTTGTTTAATTACCTGTAATTATCACAATTTCAACATTCGTGCTTAGTTAATTGTAATAATTCCCCTTTTTACAATAGAGATTTCCGTTTATGGTGTTACTATTAACATGCCTATTGGTTTTGTGTCATTACAAAATCTACGATATCAGAAAGCAAAGGCTTCGTATTGATATTACAAAACCTTTGTATTATAATAACCAAGGCTTTGTTGTATTAATACTAAACCTTGGTTATCACTCGATAAAGATTCTGTATTACAGTATTGGTATTTGTAGTATTACGGTTTTGTTTTCAAGAACCAGACCTATTGATTTTACTCTTATACTATAGGTTAAACGAGGTGGTTTGGGATCTTTCTGCCGAATCATCTTTGCGATTAGCAGCAGTTGGCTCTGGTTTTTGCATCAATAACTATTGTAGTTTTGGATTTAAAATAGCTAGTGTCTCCCGCTAATTGATTATACAAACACAAAAAAGGTATTTAGACACGTATGGCATGCGTGGCTAACTATGTGTTAATATTTATGGGACTATAAATTAGCGTTATGTCTGTGCCAGTAGCCTCCGGCTACAACAACCGGAGGCTTTTTTATATCTACCTTTATTGTAAAGTTCCGGGTATGGCAATGGGCAGGGTTCGAGTTTTTTCAGCTCGGATCAAGGTTAAATGAGGTGTTGCTACTGCTCATAAAGTTTAAATATATTGTGTATATAGTTGTTTTTTGTTGGTTAAAATCAGAAGACCCACTTAAATATTGATGATACACCAACTATAAGTGCAATAACTATAAAGAGTATTACGCTTATACATCCAAAACGCATGATCTTATCAGATAAATTAGACTTGAATGACTCCTCGTCTGTTTTATCCTGTTTCTTTTCAGAGGGTAGTATATACTTAATTATGATATCTCCTTCATTCCAGTTATCTCCATAATCTATTGTAACCGGGGATATCTCATTATCATCTGGTGTCTCTACATAATCTCGTGAAGCTTTTAGCAACTGAGACGCTAAAAGTTCTAAACCGGCTTTGTTCCCTTTTATACAGTATTCCTCATACCTGTCATCATACATATCAGTTGCTAAGTAAGCAGCATTATCTGAATTTGTTGATTCAAGAGCTTCAATTATTCTGTTTAATTCCTCTTTTTCCAATTTTTTTACTTAAACTCCTTGTAGATGTTGTTGTTAAAGATAAGTTTAACAAAGTCCTTCTTAAGCAGGTTGTATTCGTAAAGATTAACCCTGTCGTGAGCATTAAACTTTCCGTTTTTATCAGTATCCTCTATGGTTCTGAAGTAAAGCAAGCCCTGCACATCAATAGTTTTCCAGTCAATTAACTGCTGATTCTTTGGGCTAATTCTTGTAAATTCATCTCCATCTGATTTTGAACTATATAACCCAATCAAATCATCATCATTTATAATACCATCTTTGTTAGAGTCAGAATCAATGATTTTGTATAAAAAAGTACTAATATTGTGAGTGGTATCAATACTGTACAGGTAATTTAAGCTCTTAATCTTTATCTCGGATCTGGTCAATAGCTTAAATGTTGACCCGTTTTTAGGTCTGATCATAATGTTGTCGAGATTGCTATTTACCTCCCTTCCACTTATGTATCCAAGTGAATACGATCTGGAAGAGTTTGAATAGGAGCTTGATAAAGAACGGATTTTTGTTTTAGAACTCTCTTTTATCTCTCCAATAGGGAAATACAAGAAATCAAGATTGTCAAATGTAAAAGGTAAATCAGCTATAAGTTTTTTAAAGATTTTGTTTTCAGGATTTGTGTTGTCTTGGGTTTGTATGTTCTTATCACTCTCATTATATACAATTCGTGATTCGTTTCTGTTACATGACCAGATAATAATGGTTCCAATAAAAAGTAAAAGCAGATTTTTCATAAATTATAATTGTTCTTCATTTGTCATAATAAACTCCGCATTGAGATTGTCTTTTGTGCAAGCAAAGCCTTTCTAATGCTTCATTTCATATCAAAAATATTAATTATACAGTTTAGTGCATGTGTAAATATATCAATTTTACGTTAATGTAGGGTAATAACGAAAACCTATTAATTTGTAATCTTTTATATTGTCAATCATTTTGTGACTGTTTTCTGTATCGCATAACTCTTCATCATTAAAATCAATAATAACATCTCCTTCAGTCTTAAAGGCTTTACGTTCCCAATAGTCAATAATTATGAATTTAATGTTCTGTTCTACCAGCTCTTTTTCTATATCTTTCATAAACTTTACTCTGTCAGCTCTCATTAATCCGGAATCAATTACTATATCAGTACCATCAAACTCCATTAGTTCCGGGTGTTTTGTGTCGAAATGGTCGTTCTGAATTGATTGTAGTTTATTGTCTGTAAACATAAACTCATACATACCGTAATGGATCATTTTGCGTGAATTTCTTGATTTAATGGAATCTCCACCATCCGGTTTACCAAGTTTCTTTATCACAATCTCAATAGAGTCGTTAATTTTTACATCTCCAAATACACCTGTTTGCAGGAAGTCTGTTATCTTTATTATCTGTTTCACCTTTTTATTTGGGTTAGGGTTATCCGGCTACCTTATGAATTTTCGTGTTATAAAGTTTAGTTCAATGCCAAATCCTGTAGTTTCAACTATTGCAATCTTCTTTTTGTATTCAAGGTTATTAAAATCTGTGTTCCATATAACGTTCGATTTGTAATCCCATATCTTAATATAACATCTCTTTACATCTTGTAAGGTAGATAAATACAGTTGCCAGTTTATTGTGTCCTGATTGGTGAGGTTTTTCTTATCTGTATCAATTACTACACAAACCTTAGAGACTATAATTGTTCCGAATAGTTTACTCGTAAAATCTCTGCTTTGTGGATAATCTTCTTCATATCTGTGATTTGTGTGATACCCTTTAAGCATTTCATAAAGATACTCTTTTGATATATGTTTACTGTTATAATTTACAGTACTATCAGTAACTGTAATAATAAGAGCATTTCTTTTACCAATATAATAGTCGTCATTATTTGTATCAGAAAAAGATGTAACAAATTTATTTCTAATTGAGTCTACACCATACCAACATGATAAGCTTATTCCGGGATTTTCTTTGACAATAGAATCTATCTTACTTATGCAGAAATCAATATGTTGAGATTCTGGAAATTCAAAAGCAAAAGAGATGTAATTTTCTAATAATAAACTCTTATTAACTCTGTTCCATTCTTCTGATTCAATGTCATTGTTTTTAGATTTACAGCTAATGAGTATTAATATTGCGATAATGTATGATATTTTATTCATAGTTTGTCATATTCATGTTTTAGAGAGATATTACTTACATTGTTTGTGTTGTTTTAAATGCTTAGTTTAAGCCACTTTTTTAGAGGATTTTTCAAACATCTGTTTTTTACCTCAATACCGCGTTTAGTAAAATGATCTTCTATATCTTCAATATCATTTAATTCAAGAATAATTTCTAGCTTAATGTCATTAATTATTATTGTGCATTGCTTTCTGCCACAACCTAATATCTCTACAGATTTTATAGTACTGAGGCTAAAAGATTGATCGTAGCCATTATACTTCTCTATTGTTATTTCCTTGTCGTCAATAGTTAATAGCCCTATTCTTGAAAAAGTAAACATGTTAACAAAAACCAGAATAAATCCTGAATAGATAAGGCATTTAGATATGATCTCTATAATGTATTCATAATCCTCTATTTTATCTAGTCCATCAATAGTACTATATATTAGCAGAGAACCATAAGTTATTGCAGGAACCTTCCATAGGTTAAATAGTTTATGATTAAATATGTATTTAGTGTCAATAATCTGTATTTTCATTATTAAACTCCATTATCAATGTTTAGGCAAACAAAAATATTAATATTTTTCTGGAACGGTAATATTTGTAGCTTATTAATGAGAATCAATATATAGTTTGTAACAACGTTGCATACAACGTTGTTACAATTTACTTACAGTTTTAACCTTTCATGAAGTTATCAATGTTGTATTGTGGTTCTCCAAGTTCTTTCCAGGTCTGCTCAGCTCTGAACTCCTCTTTATAATTAGAGAAGAAGGCTCCCATTTTAGCTACCATTCGTACTTTTTTATTAAAAATGCCAATTACTTTTAGCATCTTTATTGAAGCCAGCTGTACCTTTAGTTTTGGTTTATGGGTATTGGCATAGCGGGTTAGTGCCTCTTTAAATGTAATAGCCTCTTTTCCTTGCATAATGTAATCTTTGGTAATATTATGGTCAGATGTTGTTACTGCATTAGCAATCATTCTGCCTAAATCATTTCCTGCAAGCCAATACATAGGATGGCGAATAGGTTTGAATGCCTGAAGTGTGTCCCCTTTTCTCATAGAGAACTCAATTGTGTCCATAATCCATGAGCAGTGGAAAAATGTACATGGAATACCAGACTCTTTAAGGAGCTTATAACCAATTTTTCTAATTGTATTAATAGATATCTCTGCCCCTTGTGCAAATTCAGGAAATGCTGCTGTTACTGCCGAAACATGAAAGATACGTTTTATGTTTTGCTCTTTAGCCACCTCTATTACGTTTTTTACGCCATCAATTTCCGGTTGAAATACGGCTTTCGGATCTAGTGTCGACAGATTTAAATATATAGCATCAACACCATTTACCAACTCTCTTATATTATTAAGGTTACTTAAATCGCCTTTAACTATCTCAATCTCTTTAGGAAAGTTGCGTATCTGTTTTACCTTATTGGTATCTCTAACCAGTGCTTTAATCTGAACACCTCTTTTTATCAGCTCATTGTACGTGAACGGAGCCAGATTTCCTGTAACTCCAATAAATGCTATTTTCTGTATCATATTCTTAAATTTTATTCAAAATTACTATATTTGCTATACAAAATATAGTAAGTAGAATATAAATAGCACTATACAATAGTATAGTAATATAGGTAAATTATGAATCCAGGTAATATTTCAGATTGTCCTGCCGATACAATATTGGCGTTAAATGACTGTTTAAATGTAATGAGCGGAAAATGGAAGGTTCCAATAATTGGAACTCTGCTTTTTGGTCCGAAAAGGTTTAAAGATCTTGAGATTATAATAAATAAGATTACTCCGCGAATGCTCTCAAAAGAGCTTAAAGAGTTGGAGTTGAATAATATTGTTAAAAGAAATATCTACGATGAGAGACCGATAAGAATAGAGTACGAACTTACCGAATCAGGTTATACACTAAAGCCAGTTCTTGAGCAGATGGTAGAGTGGGGAATACAGCATAGAAGTGAGGTGTTTAATAAACATAAATAGTTGACTATTTTAATATAATCAGTATGCATTTGTTAATGTAGGAATATATTTGTTATCAGAGTTCTGATATATATTAGTGTTGTAAAAAAAACTGCACCAACCTGTAGGTGTAATGTACAGATTGATGCAGCGAACAAGAAAAAATATGAAACACCGAAAACCATTCGGATAAATCCAAATGGTTTAGGCCGCAGTTTTTGGTTAAAGAGATTAACTTAAAGTAAACTTAACAGGGATAGAGAACTTCACCCTAACAGTTTTCCCCTTATCTTTTCCTGGTTTCCATTTAGGAGATTTGGCAATAACTCTTTTAACCTCATTATCACACTGTAAACTAATGCCTCTTTGTATCTCTATATTTGATAGACTACCATCTTTCTCAATAACAAATGTTACATATACTGTACCCTGAGTACCATCCTTAATAGCTTTTGGAGGATATACCAGACTCTTCATCACCCAGTTTTTGAAGTGATGAAGATCTTTTTTCTGAAATGTAGGCATCTCTTCAACAATATTAAAAATATCATTTTCTGATTTATCAATATTTGCTGTACTCTTCTTTGCAGCTGTTATCTCTATATTATCGGTTGGAGTTTCAGTTGAACTCTGAGCGTGAAGAGTTGCTGATGTTACCATGCAGGCAACAAAAAATGTAGGAACCATAATTAAAGCTTTAAGGTTAGCTCTTGTTGTAGATTTTTTCTTGTTCATCATAATAATACGTTTTTTAAGTTTTAATGAATTAAAATTTTGAGTAATAGCAAGCATTCTACCAATTGGTGTCTGCTCAATTATTGAAAGACGATATCTATCTGATGTTACACCGGCATTTATAACACCTTCATCAGCAAGATATTCATGTACTGTCTTAACAGATCTTTTTAATACCCATATAAATGGATTGTACCATAATAGGATACTAATGAGTTCAAGCAGAATAATATCATAACTATGTTTCTGCTTTATATGAGTTTTTTCATGTAAGATGATACTATTTATGGAACAGCTTTTTATTACAGATTCAGGAAGCACTATGTTATTAAAAAATGAGAATGCGTACTTGGCTCTATTGCTAACTATAACATTATGATAATTGCCTATATCTTTTCGTTTACCTGATCTTATAACTTTTATAACAGATAGTAATTTGAAGATAAATAGTAGTGCTGTTATAGCTATTCCTGCCTTATATATTGTGGTAATTATGTTAGCCGAGGGTTTTAAATACTTTGGAGTAACAGTTATTGGATCAATTATATATGTGTATAGTGTTGATTCAGCAATATAGCTGCTACTTATTTTAAGAGGAATGCTAATGAACGGAATAATGAATGCGACTATAATACCGAACATTATAAAAAATCTGTTTAATCTATGTGTTTTCTCTTTACGCAAGAATATGGTATAGCATAGATAGGTTAATACAATAACTATGTTTACCTCAAGTGCAGATAGTAGTATACTATTCATCTTTTTTGGTTTTAATTTTCTTCTCTATGAGTGATTTAAGCTCTTCCATATCTTCCAGACTCATATTTTCCTCTTCTGAAAAAGCAGAGACAAGCTGATTGAATGATCCGCTAAAATACCTGGATAGAAATCCTTTGAAAAACTGTTTTCGATACTCCTCTTTAGTAATAAGAGGGTAGTACTGATGCGATTTTCCGAATGAATAGTGTCCTACAAACTCTTTTTTCTGAAGAATTCTGATAATAGTTGATACTGTATTATATGCAGGTTTGGGGCTTTTCATATTGTCAATAATCTCTTTAACAAATGCCTTCTCCAGTTTCCATAAGACCTGCAT
Source organism: Bacteroidales bacterium UBA6680 (assembly GCA_002454955.1). Taxonomy (GTDB): domain Bacteria; phylum Bacteroidota; class Bacteroidia; order Bacteroidales; family UBA6680; genus UBA6680. The sequence continues at coordinate 6,993 of DKJY01000045.1, read as the reverse complement.
TACCTGCTCTTCTGCTTTTGTAAGTTCTTTATTCATTCTATTAGTATTATCTGTATGTTTATATGGTATGTAACCTATTATATATATTTTCTAAAACAAATATAAAACTAAAGTTTTAGTTTAACAACTAATTTATTAGTTTTTTAACTAAAGCTTTAGTTGAGAAAAGCAATAAAAAAAGATAAACAGCATATTAATAATACAGTTTATCTTTTTGATATATCTTTATTTAAGCCTCCTTAATAATTGGTCTGTTTATAACAGAAAGTTTCCATTTGTATCGTACAAGCATAATAATAAGGAAAAGAATTCCACCAGTAAGCAATACCCAATTATCTCTTACAGGATCTAACTGCTTTTGTTCAAGCAGAGCATATGTTTGCAAAGCAGATGCTTTATGTGTAACAAATATAGATAGAAATACATTGTTTGCGGCATGGGCACCCATAGCTATCTCAATACCATCGTCCCAAATTGTAGCCAGGCCAAATATTAGCCCGAACATTATATATTGTGGCATAGCTATCCAGAAACCAAATTCAGAGACCTCTGGATTCATAGAGTGCATAAGACCAAAAAGTACCGCTGGAACAAAAACAGCTAACCACCTGTTACGTGTCCATGCACCAAAAGCCTGAGTAAGATAACCTCTGAAGAACAGCTCTTCGTATGTTGTTTGCAGAGGAATAAGTGCCAGAGAGATAATAACCAGTATTATCAGGTTGGTATAATTAAGATTTACTGTAAAATTTTCGGGATGACTCATGTAGTCATATAGTGTAAATGACCCTAAAATAACAGCCCAGATAAGTCCGGCAAAGAAGAATCTTCCCCAGCGTATTTTATTGGTTCCGTTTATTGTTTCGCTTGAAGTACGTTTGTGGAAAGGTTTTAGCAAAATTACTAATATAAGCAGACCTATAACAAATGGTATAAGCATTAATGCAAGACCAAGATTTGCGTCTATTCCTAATGCAGCAAAATCAACACCATTTGCCATTGCTGTCAGACCATCATTTCCGTTTTTCATTGCAGCAAATATAACTACAACTAAGAGAGGAATACTTCCTACCAGATTTGCTCCAATAATGGTTATAAGTCCCATTGCCAGATACTTCCACCATTGATTCTGACCATCTAAAGCTCTATCTAAATGTTTCATTGATTAGAGTGTTTTTTGTTTAATTTGTTTGTTAATACTTGTCCGTAAAAGTTGTGTTAATTAAACTAACCTTTTAAGGTGTTAATACATCTGACAAATATAATATTATAGGGTTTAAAGAGTAGTAATGTTAATTATAAATTTACCTCAGTCTTGATTTATTAATTTTAAGTAAGCTCGTTACTTGTTACAATCTTTTTATAACTTTATATCATATTTTTGAATTTAACAGGTCATTAAAACCTTGTAGAAATCTGTATTTACAGAGATGTTTGATGTTTACCTCATACCAACCATGTTACATACTGGAATATATAATTGATAAATTAAACTATATAAAATGAGACGAATAAATTTGTTTGCATATGTTGCTATAGGTTTGCTGTTTGTGGCTTTTGGTTGCAAGAGTGATGCTAATAGCGATTATAAGAAGGCTGAGGCTACCATTACTTATCAGGATCATGAGAGGTATATTGCTGAGTTATCTGACGATAAGTATATGGGACGTAAACCTTTTAGTGAAGGTGAGAAACTTACTATTGATTATCTTGAGAAGGAGTTTAAACGTATAGGATTGCAGCCGGGTAATGGCAATAGTTACTTTCAGGATGTATCGCTTGTAGAGGTAACCGGTACCATATCTGATAAGATGATTATAGAAACGCAGTCAGGTAATATAGAACTTGATAAAGCAAAGGAGTTTACCGCATTCTCAAGACGCCTTGAAGGTGAGTGTGGTGTAAAAGAAAGTGAGCTTATATTTGCAGGTTTTGGTGTTGTTGCACCAGAATATGACCGGAACGATTATGAAGGACTTAATGTAAAAGGTAAAACGGTGGTTGTTCTTGTAAATGACCCTGGTTACTATACTAAGAAAGAGGGCTTCTTTAATGGTTCAGCAATGACATATTATGGTCGTTGGAAATACAAGCTAGAGGAGGCTGCAAGACAGGGTGCAGCAGGTTGTATCATAATTCATAATACCGGAGCAGCAGGATATCCTTGGGGTGTTGTACGTAATGGTATCTTTGTGCCTAAGATGTATCTGCAGAGTGAGGATAACTATATGGGACGTTGTAAGCTTGAAGGATGGTGGACTGAAGATGCTGCAACAAAGGTTTTTGCTGAGCTTGGATATAATCTGCAAGATCTTATACAGAACAGTCTTAAGGACAATTTTAAACCATTTGATCTTAATGCAACAGTATCTGTTAATATTGAAAACACTTTAAAGTATAATACATCACAGAATGTAATGGCGATGTTGCCGGGTACCGATTTAAAAGATGAGTGTATAATTTATACAGCTCACTGGGATCATCTTGGTGTAGGGCCAAAAGTAGATGGCGATAGCATATACAATGGTGCATCTGATAATGCTGCTGCAGTAGCTTGGCTTATGGAGATTGCTGAAGCATTTAAATCGCTTAAGGAGCCTGTACGCCGAAGTGTATTGTTTATATCAGTAACATCAGAAGAGGGTGGACTTATGGGGTCTGAATACTATGCTACACACCCAGTGTTCCCTATAGAGAAAACTGTTGCTGCATTTAATACCGATGTTATTCTATTCTTGGGTGAGTTTAATGATGTTACTGTTACTGGTTACGGACAGTCAGAACTTGACGACTGGTTGGCAGAGTCTGCAAAGAATCATGGACGTTATGTAATGGCCGATCAGGAACCTGAGAACGGAATGTATTACAGGTCAGATCATTTTAGTTTTGCTAAGGTTGGTGTTCCTGCACTGTTTGCAAAAGGATATAACGATGTTAAGGGTAAAACAAAGGAGTGGACAAAGGAGCAGATAGCCAAATATTGGAAGAATACATATCACAAACCAGCTGATGAGTATGTTCCGGAGAGAGATAATCTGTCTGGTATTGTTCAGGACTCAAAACTTCTTTTTGACCTTGGTTACAGATTAGCACAATCTGATAAGTTTCCTAAGTGGAAGCAAGGGTCAGAATTTAAACAGATAAGAGAGAGACAGAACGGGCATAAGCCTGAGTAAATTATAGATTGTGGGGATATCAAAAACGTATCCCCACAATTGAAATATCATCAATTTGATCGTTAAAACCTTTCCAGTTTTCAAAATCGTTTAATAATATACTTCGCTGCTCCTTAAGTGAGTAATTGTTATATTCAAGTAGTTTCCTTTTAAAGTTTATCAGTTTAAGTTTTTTATTTGCCGGACCACCAAACTGATCATAATATCCATCGGTTGACATATAGAGTGTATCTCCCGGGAATATTTGAATTTCACGATCGGTAAATATTTTGTTATTGTCTGAAAAGCCAATAGATCTTCTAACACCCTCTATCTGATATATGTTTGTATCACCCTTATCCAGATACGATTCAGATAGCTGTTCCAATGCATTGTTTCGGCATATTAATATAGAACTTTTTGCACCGGAGAATGTTAAAACATTTGTACCCTTGTCAAATACACACAGTGCTATATCCATACCATCTCTGTCAATTGAGTGGTCAGAATATCTTAGCGTGCTCTTAAAATAGGTATTTAATCTTCGTAGCATATCGGCCGGAGAGTCGCTCTTACGTTCTTTGAACACCTTATTAAGACCATCTGTACCAATAATACTCATAAAAGCACCAGGAATACCATGTCCTGTACAATCTGCAAGACTAAAGTATACCTTGTTATTTTGTTCTGCAATCCAATAAAAATCGCCACTAATTATTGTCTTGGGCATGAATATCAGGAAATTATTGTTGAAACAGCGCTCAAATTCAGCGAATGGTGTAGTAAGTGCTTGCTGAATCTTCTTTGCATACTTTAACGACGATTTTGTAATCTCCTTCTCCTCCTGTAATATAATATTTCTTATATTGAGCTCTTCTTTTTGTCTCATAATAAGATTGTTATCTTTCTTGAATTGTCGTTGTGCTGTTTTATATGTTCTTATGAACAGAACAAGTAGTGTAGATAGCACTAGTGCAAATAATATACAAACAATAATTATTGTACGTTTGTATATGTTCAGACTTGTTAACATAGCTTGTTCGTCGTCTATCTTTTTAGAGAGTAAATAGTTCTGTTTTTGATATAACTCAGAAGCAATAACCATGTCGTAATTTAGCTGAAAGAATACCCTGCTGTTACTTGTTGTGATCTCTCGTTTATAATGCTCAATAAAGCATTCGTGTGCCTCTTTATACTTTCCAAGTGCTCTATATGATATAGCCAGATCTTTATATATATCTATAAGATACATTTTTACTCCGGAATTAAGGCTTAAATCAAGAGCCTCTTTAAGATATTTTAGTGCCATTTCATGATTATTTAACTTTTGGTATAATCTACCATATGTATCGGCACTGGTTATTTTAACATATATGTTATTGTTTCTGTTTGCTATATCAATAGAATTTTCAATAAAAAGTCTGGCCTTATCTGTATCACCCATTCTCATTAGAATATCTCCTTTTGATAGTAAAGATATTGCCAAAAACTCTTTATTATGTTTGTCCTTACGTGTTCTTTCAAGCGCCATATCAATGTAGATAAGAGCACTATCCAGTTTCCCTTCAACAAGATATAGTTCACTTATATTATTTTCAATAACAGGTAAACTAGTGTCTGTTGGCAGCTGATTGAACATATTAAGGGCTATAAGCAGATTCTTGCGTGCATACGGATAGTTTCCTATATGTGTATTTATAAGACCTAGTGCGTTGTACATTCTGGCAGTTTGATATGGTGCCAGAATGTTGTTAGAATCTGATAATACATTGTTTATGTGTTTGAATGCACTTACAAAATCACCTCCCCTGTAATATACTCTGGCAGCTAATGATTGACTTTTGAAGTAGTACACCGGGTTATCAAAACTATCGTAGCTATAAGAACCAATCTTCTTAATGTGCCTGAATATTAGAGAATCAGCTCCCGTCTTCTTTAGGTTCTCTACAATGTTCTTATATATGATGTATCGCTGATCGTTGTTCTTCAGATCTTTTATTTTAGTCAATGATTTTAGCAAAAGATTGTAGCAGATAGATGGTTCAAGTTTTTTATAGCATATCTTATATTTAAGAAAGTTTATGTTTGCCTCAGAAAACTTATTCTTAATTATAGTTTCTGACACAACTCTATCTACATCATGGATGTTGTATAATCTGTCAAATGCTGTATCAATCTCAAGAATAAATGATTTTGCATGTATATTAGGAAAGTTATTACTCTGTCCGTATATCTTCAACGGAATAGATAACAGTAAAATAATCAGATTTAAATATACTATCTTATAATATAATGTGTGGCGTCTCTTTTCAGGCATATTTTTAAAATTATATTTTTAAGCTAAATATAAGCGGTATAATTTTTACCTTTGACAACGTTATTTTAGGTGCATTTATTACATCCCTTTTAGCTTATTGGCTTATATATTAAAAACCTTTACTCAAATATAGTTAATAAAAATCTAAGGTATATTCAAATGGATGTGTTAATTTAATAATATTAAATATAGAACATAATATGAGGTTTATAAAGCATAATTATCTGTTTGTTACAGTTGTTGTCTATACAATGTTTTTAATGTCGTGTGGTAATAACAAAGAGCTGAACCAGAGAGTAGAAACAGGTGATAAACTAGAGTTGCTATATGCAAAAGGTTTTGAGATAAGAGCCTTTGACAATTATAAAATTATAGATGTTTTTAATCCATGGAATGGTGCTCAGAATGTGATTTATTCATATGTTCTTGCAGATAACATAGATGTTGTTCCTGATAGTATATTAAACATTGGCGATTTTATTAAAACACCTGTAAGAAAGGTTGTATGTATGGCTACCACACAGATTGGTTTTCTGAATATACTTAAAGAAGAGCCAAGTGTAGTTGGTCTGTCCGGAGGTCAGTATGTATACTCAGATTTTTTGCGAAAGCAGTTTAATGAAGGTAAAATAGTTGATGTTGGTTTTGAGAGTGAGCTAAATTATGAAATGCATATGCAACAACATGCTGATCTGACATTTATGTATGGTGTTGATTCACGAGTAGCGTCAACAATTGATAAGTTTAAGAGGTTAAAGCAACGTGTTGTAATCTCCGGTGAATATCTGGAGGAGACACCACTGGCAAAGGCTGAGTGGCTAATATTCTTTGCATCATTTTATAATAAAGAACAAGAAGCAAAGAGGTATACGGACTCTATTGCAAATATATATAATCAGATAAAGAGTTATGCTGCTACTGCTAATTCTAAGCCAAGTGTAATGGTTGGAATTCCCTGGAAGGGCATCTGGTATCAACCAGGTGGCAGATCGCTAACATCAAGGTATATAGCCGATGCTGGAGCAAATTATGTTTGGAAAGATAACGAAGGAGTAGAGAGTTTTGCAGTATCAATTGAGGATGCTATTCTTAAATCGGAGAATGCAGAGTACTGGATAAATACCAGTTCGGCAACATCGTTAAATAACATTGTTGAAACGGATAAAAGACTATCAGATATTGAGCTGTTTAAGAATGGTAAGATATATAATAACTGTAACAGGTTGAATAGTACTGGAGGTAATGATTACTTTGAGAGTGGAGTCGTATCGCCTCATATTATTCTGAGAGATCTCGTTAATATATTTCATCCGGAGCTATTACCAGATACAACGTTAGTCTATTATAAAGAGTTAAAATAGATGAAACGAAGCATGAGAATAGTCATTCACACACACTGAGATGATTATAAATGCGAGTTCCATCTGGCAAATAAAAAACAATTATAAACAGATGAAACATCCATGACGATTAAATTTTAGACACACACGAGGATGATTATAAATGCTACGATGTAACTTA